>JBGTKH010000113.1:0-4083 GCA_041744735.1 Pirellulaceae bacterium
AGCCCACCAGCGAACTGTTCGCGTGGTCCAGCCGCCTGATCGGTTTTCCGCCGGATGATGTACAGCGCGAGGAGGCAAAGATCATGGATTACCTGGCATTGATCGTTCCGTGGGTGCTGCTGGCCAGAAAGGAGGCGCACCATGCCGAATCCGAGTGACGCATCCGCGTCGCAACGCAAGTGCGAGTCGTGCGGCAAGATGTTCACGCCGAAGGAGTCGCGACACCGCACCTGCTATTCGTGCTTCCAAAAACAACGCGACGCAGGCGGCGGGGGCGGCGGCAACATGCCGCGATCCGGTGCGCCACGCTCGGCCCCGCCGCCGGCGACGTTGCCCGACGACTATTTGTCGCACGGCTACTTTGACAAAGATGGAAACGTCTTTTCTAATTTGGTCACGGCTCTGCCCGAGGAGATCGCCAAGCGTTTGGGTGTGGGCGGCGTGACGACCGGCCAGTTGCGGCGTTTCTATACGAAGGCGAAGACAGCCGAGCAGCGGCTGGATGCGGGCGAATCGTTTGCCTCGGTCGTGGCCGGAATCTTGGAGCTGAAACAACACGCGGCCAACGTGGTCGGCCGCGCGCAAGGTAGGAACGAACAGGCTGGCTTCGAGCTGCTCAAGCAATTCATCGACCGCAACGTCGACGCGGCGGTGGCCGACGAGCGGGCGTTTCGCAAAGGTTTCTTGCTGCACTTCCAAGGCGTCGTGGCCTTCTTCAAATATCACAATCCGAAAAAGTAAGGGGACCGCACATGGCATGGAAACTATTGAAGTACGCGACCATCCAAGGCCGCTTGAAGTGCAAGTCGGGCATGCGCATCGGCGGCTCCAAAGAAGAAATGGAGATCGGCGGGATGGAAAACCCGGTGATCCGTCACCCGCTGACCAAAGTGCCGTACATTCCCGGCTCGTCGCTGAAAGGCAAGTTGCGATCGTTGCTGGAATACAAGACCGGCCAGATCACCAGCAACGGCGAACCGTGCGGTTGCAAGAGCTGTCTGGTCTGCAAAGTCTTCGGACCGCACAAGCAGTCCGAGCACAACCTGGGCCCGACCCGCATCATCGTCCGTGACGCGTCGATGACCGAGGAATCGGTCAAGAAGCTGGAAAGCCTGCGCGAAGAGGGAACGCTGTACGTCGAGGTCAAGTCGGAGAACTGGATCGACCGCCGCACCGGTGTGGCAGGACGCGGCGGGCTGCGCACGCAGGAACGTGTCCCCGCCGGCGCGCAATTCGACGTCAACATTTCCGTCCGTATCTTCGAAGACGACAAGGAACAGGAGATTCTGGACTTCATTTGCCAAGGGCTGGAGATGTTGCCGCACGACACGCTGGGCAGTTCCGGCACACGCGGCTATGGGTGGGTGGAGCTTGATTATAAGGTAGGTCAGTGATCATGCGGCTGTACCGCTCTACGCTCACGCTCCGGTCCGCTTCGGCGTCGGCCTGGCAGGCGGACATGTTGTTCGGCCACTTGTGCTGGAGTCTGGTGCGCCGCGAGGGCGAACAGTATCTGAGCGATTCGTTCTTGTCCCAATATCGCCAAGGCAATCCGCCGGTGCTGATGTCCGACGGATTTCCCACGGGCTTTTTGCCGCGCCCGCGTGCGGCGGCCCGCGACGGGTCGCACGAGAGGCTGGCGAAGAGCGAGCGCGTGCGGCGCTATCGCGAGTCGAAAGACGGTGCCAACGCACGCTGGCTGTCGCTGGACGAATTCAATCGTGCGTGCCGCGGCCAGTTTGTGCTCGCCGCACAACAGCCGCAGACGGCCGTGCGGATCGTGAGCAAGAACCAAATCGACCGGATCACGAACACGGCGGGCGGCGCAAGCGGCGAACTGTACGACTTTGAGGAGTTCTGCCTCGACGCGGTAGACGTTTATTGGCGAATCGCCGACGGCTGCGAGCCGCTGGTGCGAGATTTTCTGAGCGACTTACAAAGCACGGGCTACGGCAAACGCAAATCGGTGGGCTATGGCGACGTGGCCTCGTTCACGTTGGAGCCGTTCAACGGGTTTGGCGAACTGCCCGCGGCCAATGGCTTTGTGACGTTGTCGAATTTCGTGCCCGCGCAGTCGGACCCGATCAACGGGGCTTGGACGACGACGGTGAAATACGGCAAGCTGAGCGAAGATCTGGGCCACAGCGGCCTGCCGTTCAAACGACCAATGGTTCAATTGGCCGCGGGCTCGTGCTTTTACGACTCCCCGATTCGCGACTGTTACGGCCGTCTGGTTGCCAACGTGGCCGATGATTCCCGCGTGGTTCAATATGGCTTTGCGTTTGCTGTGCCGATGCAGTTGCCGGAATGATCCGGCGCGTCAAGAGAGGAGAGGAGTTCGATGCGTGTCGTCTACATGGCCAACGTGGGAACTCGCGATCTGATCAAGGACGGCCGGTGGTCTTCGATCGACATCGACGGGCGACGCGAACCGAATTGCCGCGCGGATGGCCAACAATGGCTGCAAGACTTCGACGCGGTATGCGGTCAACTCGACGCGCCGATATTGCTGCCGGGATTGCATCACGTGTTGCAATTGACGGCGGTGGTGGACGTGTTGCTGTTCTACAGCAACCAAGATGAAACGGCCGCGGAGAGATACCGTCGCAGTGACACGGTCCATTTCGCTCAGGTGCTGCAGCGGTTATTGCCCCGGCGACTGCCCGGCAAGATCGGCGAGGTAAAGTTGGCGCAGTTGCTGGGCAGCCCGGCCGATTACAACCACACGTTGCCGTTCTTCGCCGAACGATTGCCGCAACTGGTGGCACCCGATTCGGTCGACGCGGTCTATGTTGCGCCCGTGGGTGGCGCCGATGCATCGAACGTCGGCCTGACGATCAATGCGGTGCACTGTTACCGCGAGATGTGCCAGTTCATCTACGTGACGCCGGACGGCGGCGTGCACCGGCTGAACTTGCACCGTGAACTGCTGGGTAACTACGCGCGGCAGGAAGCCGACGCCCAACTGCGGCGCCATGATTACGTCGCCTTGCGGGACACGTTGCGGCGCGCCCGGCTCGGCGAATCTTGGCACCAACACTTGTGCGATTATGCCGACCGTCGCACGCGGTTTGATTTCCAGCGCGCCTACAAAGCGCTGAACGCGGCAGTTGCGGCGTCCGACAGCGGCGAGACGATCGTTCGCCTGCAACGGTTGCGGCAATCACTGCAGCCGTTCGTGACGCCGCCGTCGCCGCCCACGTCGGCATCCGACGCGGCGGTCTGGGAATCCTGGTTTCAAAATCAACGTGCGCTGCTGAGCGAACTGTTGTTCAACCTGCGGCTAAAGGCGGGCCAGTGCGAATGGGTAGACTTCCTCGGCCGGCTGTTTCGGTTGCGCGAGGCTCTGCTGCGGCTGGTCTTCGAGCTGGCTTGCCGGCACAGCACGGAAAAACACGGACATCAGTTCACTGATTTTGCGAAAGGCGTTCAGGCCGATCCGAAACTGCAGCGGTTCATGGACGAGAAAGGAGCCGATTACACGGACGTCAATCACCGTACGCTGTCGCTGGCGCTGGAGTATTGGGTGACGCTTGGCGGACAAGGCCAGGAGTACGGCCCCCTACATTCGTTGGGCAAGAAGATCGGATGGGATGAATTGACGCAGTTGCGAAACAAGTCCATCGCGGCACACGGTTACGCGGGAGTGAGCGAAGAAGACGTCGTGCGGGCCGGCAAGATGCAGGTGCACGACTTGCTCGACAAGCTGCGCGACGCGCTGACCTGTGTCGGCGCGGCGAATGTTACTGCCGAGGACCCGTACGCTGCGGTACAATCGATGTTGCGAGAAGTTATCAGTCTACAACACTAGCAGGTTCACTCGGTTCGATGCGGATCAGTTCGGGAGTCTTCGTATGAGTACGGTAGCTGACGAAAGTAAACTCAACCGGCTGCTCATGGCCTATTGGATTTCGCAAGCCATTTACGTGGCGGCGAAGTTGGGCATTGCGGATTTGCTGAAAGACGGGCCGCGGACGGCCGAGCAACTGGCGGCGGACACGGGCGCTCATGCCCCGTCGCTGTATCGGCTGCTGCGGGCGCTGGCCAGTGAAGGGATTTTCGCCGAGCAGGACGGCGGCCGGT
>JBGTKH010000114.1:0-6887 GCA_041744735.1 Pirellulaceae bacterium
GGCGGAGAGCGATTGTACGTTTCACGACGTCTACGCCGCCGACGTGGAAAAAGACTCCCGACCCCTTGCGTTTCATTACAGCAGCTCCCGAATCACGCGGCCTTCGTCGACGATTTTTAACGGGCGGCCTTCGGGGGTGTAGAAGACTTCGTTGTAATCGATGCCCAGCAGGTGATAGATCGTGGCAGACAGATTCTCGGGGCCGTGTGGCGTGTCGGCCGGTTTTTCTGCACGGGCGTCGCTGTTGCCGACGACGCGGCCGCCTTGAACGCCGCCGCCGCCGAGCATGACCGTGAAGGCTGGTCCCCAATGATCGCGGCCGGCGTTTTTATTAATTCGCGGCGTGCGGCCGAACTCGCCCGTGATGATCACCAGCGTCTTCTGTAACATCGCGCGATCGGCCAAGTCGCGGAAGAGAGTGGACATGGCCGCGTCGAGCGCGGGCAGCAACTGGCCCTTGAGCACGGTGAAGTTATTGTCGTGCGTGTCCCAATTCGTATGGTCGATCGTCACGCAGCGCACACCCGCTTCGACCAGCCGCCGGGCCATCAGACACGATTGGCCCAGCGTATTGCGGCCGTACTCGTCGCGTAACTTGTCCGGCTCGGCGTGGATATCAAACGCCCGCTTGGCTTCGGCCGACGTCATCAACTCAAAGGCCTGCTGGCGGAAGACGCCGACGGTATGAGCCGCGCGGTTCGCTTCGACTTCCGCCGCCTGCTGAAAACGATCGACTTGCCTTAGCAGATCGCGGCGCGCATCTACGCGGCGCGCGTCGAGCGTGAGCGGCGGCACGATGTCGGGCACGGAGAAGTTCGGCGCGCTGGGATCGGCTTCGATGGCCAGCGGCGCACAGGCTGGGCCGAGATACGCCGGCCCCGCGCTGGCGTGCATTTGCGGCAGACACACATACGGCGGCACCGATCCGCGCGGGCCAAGCTGTCGAGCGATAATCGAGCCGTGCGCGGGCCGCTGGTTGTTCGGCGTGAGGTTGGCGTTGAACGTGGCCGACGGATGATAGCCGGTCAGCATGTAATGGTCGGCCTGACCGTGATTGCTGTTGCGGTGAGCGAACGAGCGAATCAGCGAAAACTTGTCCATCTGCTGCGCGGTCCGCGGCAGATGCTCGCACACTTCGATGCCCGACACGTTCGTGGCGATGGGGTCGAAATCGCCGCGAAATTCGGCCGGCGCGTGAGGCTTCATGTCGAACGTGTCAATAGTGCTCAGGCCGCCTTCCAGAAAAACGATGATCAGCGACACGCCGTTGTCCTTCGCCGAGCGATCGGCGTGTTGCTCGGCCGCCAGCAACTTTGGCAACGTAAGTCCGCCGCCGAACAGACCCGCGACGCCGATCCGCAACAAGTCTCGGCGAGGAATCCGATCGCAATACTGGGAATGCCGACTCATCGTTGGGCCTCGTTAGTTGCCGCCATTGACAACCGGCATTTTCGACGATTGCGACACGCGGGTCAATCTTGAAACGTGTGCCGCGGGTTGATTTTCTTGAGGGCCTGTTTGGCCGCGTCGCGGAGCGTTGCGTGGCTGTCGCTGTTCAGGATCTCCAGCAGCTTCGGCACGACGGCATTAGCAGGCTCGCCGATCTGTGCGAGAGATTGAATGGCCAGCACCTGGGTTGGCACATCTTCAGCCTGATTCAACTCGTCGATCAGCGTTTGTACCGTCTTCGCGTCGGTCGGCTTGATCGCTCCCAATGCCTTGAAGCACTCACTGCGTACGTTTTGCGTATTGCTGTGTAAGTGTTCGATCAACACCGGAGCCGCGGACGGGCCGAGTTGGCCCAAGATGCGGCAGGCCAAGATTCGCAGCCCTAGGTCGGCACTATCGTCTTTCAACAACTCGCCCAGCGGAGGGACCGCCGCGGGACCTTGCATGACCAGCCATGCTTGAGCCTTGAGATACTCGTCGGTGTTGTTTGCTGCACGAGCCTTGTTGAGAGCATCCAGCGCTGTCGCCACATCGGAAAATGCGTCTGCCGAGACAGCGACCACGGGCGGCGGTGCGGGACGAGGCGCGGCCGGCGATTTTTTCGGCGCTGCTGGGCTCGCGGAAGGAGTGACGGTCGGTCCGGCGGGAGCTGCGTCGCAGCCTGCCAAAGAGATCGACAGGCTGAGCAACAGTACATTCTTCATGATTCGCCTCCCCGAGATTGACGATGAATTCAAGTCAGTGTCGTCTTTCTGCGGCGCGGAATCAAGAGACCGCCGTTCAGCGTGTGATACCATTTGATGCATTCGTAGGATGGACGCCTTCGTCCGTCCGCTATTTCACGCGGATTCCTTGTCGGACGAAGGCGTCCAACCTACAAACGGTATCACTACCCCGTTCAGCGTGTGATAATCTTCAGCGCGCAGTGCGATCCCCAGCCCTCTTGGATGGCTAGGTGAATGTAGAGCATGGCCAGCGGCTCGAGATACCGCGCGATGTGCAACGGGCCGGCGTCGACAGCTTCCAGGTCGAGCTGTGTGGCCAATTGTCCAACGATCGTTTTGGCGTCGTCGTCGTCACCGCAGTAGAACATCGTGGCCCGCTGATCGCCGAAGGCCGGGTTGAGCATCACCGCCGCGCTGACGGTGTTGAAGGCTTTGACGACGCGGGCGCCGGTGGCCCAGCCGGCGATTTGCTCGGCGGCGCTGGTTGTGTGACCCACGTCAAGTCCCGAGAAGCTGGCGTTCAGCGGATTGCAACAGTCGACGAGCACCTTGCCCGTGAGATCGCCGGCCTTTGCGATCGCGTCGCGCGCGGTGACCCAGGGAGTGGCCAGTACGACGACCTCCGCGCCGACCGCGGCTTCGCTCTGTGTCCGCAGATCGGCTGCATCCATCACCTTCTTCATCGTCTCGCGGACTTTCGCGCTGTCGGGATCTCGCGAGCCGAAGACAACCTCGTGACCCAGCTTTGCCCAACGGCTGCCCAGTGCGCGGCCCACCTTTCCCGTACCTAATACCGCGATCTTCACGCTTGGCACTCCTTTCGTTGGGCGACGATACTTCTGCTTCTTAATTTTCGCACAGTCACTATCATGCGATACGATCGGCTCGGCGGCAACCGGCGGAACTCACGCGAGTGCCTGCTCAAAGCTTACTTTCGGAGTCGGCAGGCTAAGTGGCGTAAGCTTCCAGCTTGCGTTTAACGGTGAAATTCATGTGGGCAGTAGGATGCTTATCCCAGGCAAGCAGGATGCTTGCCCCACATTCGTTACGATCGCGTCGCTGTGGCGCGAGAAACCAAAGATATCAGTCAGCCGTCCGCCTGTAGTGTCTGTTCAAGCAACCTATGTTCACACAGGGGCACTTTTCACGCGCGCCCGTTGCGGGTACGTTCATACCAGCCCGACGGCTTCGGTAAATCTGTGTTTCGTGGGCCGCCAGCCAGCGACACGTTCGGGAACTTATGTCACACGAAAAACATCGCCGTACGCCGGCACCCATCCAGTTTCTGTTCGAGAATTCGGCGTTTCTGATCATCGGCACGGTGGCGGCGCTGGTCTGGGCAAACGTCGATCCGGGAACACCCGAGAAGCCCGGCAGCTACAGCCAATTCATCCACTACGAACCGTTCGCGGCCTTCGCCGGAAGCGAACATCACGGCGAAAATGCCGACACGTCGCACGACGGCGAGCATCAGGGCCACGACGCCGAACACGACAAATCGGCCGAGCCTGACGAACGCGAATCGGGCGGCGACACGGAGCACCCAGAAGCCGAGTCGTCGCACGCGCACGGCTTCACGTTGCATTACATCGTCACCGACATTCTGATGGCCCTGTTCTTCGGGATCGCGGCCAAAGAAGTGTGGGAGTCGATGCTGCCCGGCGGCGCGCTGTCCAATCCGCGGAAGGCAGCCACGCCGTTGTTGGCCACGGCTGGCGGCGTGATCGGCCCGGCTCTGCTGTATTACTTGGGCACTGTGCTATTCGATACCGAGGGCCATTTGGGACGCGGCTGGGCGGTGCCTTGTGCTACCGACATCGCATTTAGCTATCTCGTTGCGCGGTTGATCTTCGGCAACGGCCATCCGGCGATTGCGTTTTTGCTGCTGTTGGCGATCGCCGACGACGCCGCGGGCCTGGTGATCATTGCCGTGTTTTATCCCGATCCGTCGCGCGAATTGAACCTGTGGTGGCTGGGCCTGACGCTGTTGGCGATCGTGATGTGCATCGTATTTCGCAAGCTGCGGCTGCAAAGTTTTTGGTTCTACCTGGCCGTGCCGGGCGTGATGAGTTGGATTTCGTTTTATTATGCCAACGTACATCCGGCATTGGGCCTCGTGCCGATCATTCCGTTCCTGCCGCACGCGCACACCGATCTGGGGATTTACGCGCGTGAGGAACTCGAACGCGACGACACGCTCAGCGCGTTCGAGCACTTCTGGAAATATCCGGTCGAAGTGATTCTCGGACTGTTCGCGCTGACCAACGCGGGCGTGGTGTTTTCCAATCTCGGCCTGGGCACGTGGCTGGTGCTCGTGGGATTGATTATCGGCAAGCCGCTGGGCATCACGCTGCTGACGTTGTTCGCCGAAAAGGTTCTGCGGTTCGAGATTCCGGCCGGCATGAACTATCGCCACGTGATCAGTCTCGGCATGGTGGCGGGGATCGGTTTCACCGTCGCGTTGTTCGTGGCCGCCGCCGCGTTTCCGCCCGGCAGCGGCGTTCCCTCGGCCGTGCGGGACTCCGTGAAGATGGGTGCGCTAGGCAGCTTCTTTGCCGCGTTCGTAGCCTTCGCCGGCGCCCGCCTGCTCGGCGTGCGGCCCGTAAAAGCCGGCGAGACGGCGTGAGCAGCATATGAACTCGCGCGATTGCACCGCGCTCGTTTAACCCGTAGCCGTAGGCGAGGGAGTCTTTCGTGCCGGATTCGCGCTTTGTCTGTACTCCCTCGCCTACGGCTACGGGTTAAACGAGGGCGCAAAAAAAAGGCCCCCGGAAACAACGGGTCCCAGGGGGGCAAAGGACTCCGCAGTGGTTCCGGGAGCGATTGGACGGTACCGGGCCGGCGCCTCATGCGCGGCTCGACAATCCGAAACAGGCTCCGCGCCACGCAGTTCCGAAGCTGTCCGTCAGCCTCCATGCCGACAGAGCACTTCGCGGTCCGCAGAGACGCACTCGCGTACGCTCCAGGTGCAGACTCATCCACGTGGCTGCTTCACATCACCGCCGCGCCGCACGGAACTGTGAGAATAGGAATCCCACCCAGCGGCAACACCCTGCCTCACTGCCCGACACGACGATCAACGTGACGAGGCGGGAAAATATGTCATTCGCGGCTATGGGTCAAGAGCGGTTTTTTCGATGTGTTACGCCATTACGGATGCCCCCGGCTTTATGCCGGGGGAAAGTCACCTTCGACCTCCTCGATACGCTCTCGTATCTCGTGGATCGTTCGACGACGCGAGTGGAAAGGTGAACCTCTCCCGGCCTAAAGCCGGGAGCATCGAAGGCCACGTGGAAATCATCTGGTCGTCATCTAAGCCGGTGGTCACGTTCCCCCGACGTGAAGTCGGGGGCATCTGCTGCCGCCCTATTGCAGCCGGCCACGGGTCAAAGGATACTCTGTTGTAGCCGTCGTCCCGGCGGCGACTTCCTTCCCTCCAACATCCCACCTGACGCCGAGGCACTTTCCATGCGTACTCTTGCCGTGCTGTTTGTGTTGACGTTCGCTGCCACGCTCTCCGCTGCTGAAGGGGACTGGAACCAGTACCGCGGTCCTACGGGGGACGGGCATTCGGCGGCCAAGGGTTTGCCGCTCACGTTCAGCGAGACCGAAAACGTTGTGTGGAAGACGCCGATCGCCGGCAAGGCGTGGTCGTCGCCGGTGATTTGGGACCAGCAGATTTGGCTGACCAATGCGACTGAGGACGGCAAGCAACTGTCGGCCGTGTGTGTGGATTTGGACAGCGGCCAAGTCGTGCATGACGTGATCGTGTTCGACGTCGCCGAGCCCCAGTATTGCCATCCGCTGAACAGCTACGCGACGCCGACTCCGTTTGTGGAAGCGGGCCGCGTGTACGTACACTTCGGGGCTCATGGCACGGCGTGTCTCGACACGCAGACCGGCAAGACGTTGTGGTCGCGCGACGATCTGCCCTGCGATCACTTCCGCGGCCCGGCGTCGTCGCCGATTGTGTACGGTGAACTGCTGATCGCCCAGTTCGACGGCTTCGATCAACAGTATGTGGTGGCCTTGAACAAACGCGACGGCTCGACCGTTTGGAAGACCGCCCGCGCCTTCGATTACCACTCCAGCAACGGCGACTTGAAGAAAGCGTACTGCACGCCGTCGATCATCGAGCACGCTGGTCGGACTCAATTGATCGCGCCCGCCGCGGTGGCCACGGAATCTTTGGATCCCGCGACGGGCAAACTACTGTGGACCGTGTATCACGACGGCATGAACGCCTCGGCTCGCCCGCTGTTCGGACACGGACTGGTGTTCATCACCAACGGCATGGGGCGGATGGTCGCCGTGCGGCCCGACGGCACGGGCGACGTAACGGATTCGCACATCGCTTGGGACAGCGGCAAGTCGATTCCGAAGAAGTCATCGCAATTGCTGATCGGCGATTTGCTGTTCATGGTCAGCGACACAGGCGTGGTTTCGTGCGTCGAGGCGAAAACGGGCGAAGTGCACTGGTCCGAGCGTCTGGCCGGCGAATACGCCGCCTCGCCGCTCTACGCCGACGGCCGCATCTACCTCTTCAATCAAGACGGCGAAGTCCCCGTCATCGCACCAGAGCGCGAACTGAAACTGCTGGCCACCAACCAACTAACCGACGGCTTCATGGCCTCCCCTGCCGTCGCCGGCAAAGCACTGATCCTGCGCACGACGGCGAATCTTTTTCGCGTCGAGCAGAAAGACTAGAAGGTG
>JBGTKH010000115.1:0-8947 GCA_041744735.1 Pirellulaceae bacterium
CGCAGGGACACTCGGGCCGGCGAACGTTGGGGCCGCAAAGGCCGGCGCCGAGTGCGGATTCAAGACACTTGCCGGCACTTGCTTTGCAATCTCCTCAACGCGCTTGTCGGCTCGCACGCGCAGCAGCCCGGTCGCCGCGACGGCGGCTCGTTGGTACCACGAGTGGGCACGCAACAGCAACGACTCCTTCTCCTTGCCGGTGGCGGATTCTGCCGCCGACCACCAACCATCAGCGACGGCGGCCTGTTTGTCTGCGTCGTGCGGTTGGCTGAGATCCAAGGCAGCGGTGGTCTGCAGCCTCGCATCGTCCGACTTGGCCAGATACGGCAAGCCCTTGTCCCATTCACGCTGCGTGAGACACAAATACTTTCCGTACGCTGCATTCGCCTTGGGATTGTCCGGGTCCGTCTTCAGTCGCTGGGCCGCCAATTGGGCAAAGTCCCATTGCTTCTTCGCGTTTTCGAGTTCGATCTCGCGCAGGCGGGCATCATTGCGCAGCTTGGTATCGCCGGATCGCTGCGCGTGGGCATTTGCCACAGTGATGATTGTTTGAGCGATGTCGTAACGGTTGGCCTTCTGGGCGCCGGCGGCCAATTCCAGTGAGGTTTCGGCCAATTGCTTGCGGTCCTGCGGCGTGACGGCAAATCGCGCCATGCCCTTCAGCGTCTCGCTGCGCAGCGTCCAGACGTCGGAGTCGAAGCGGGATTCAATCTCATCAATCGTCGACAGTGCCTGGACCAGTTGTCCGGTATCGACCGCCAACTTATGAGCTTCTTCGAACAGCACGAACTGTCCGGTGGCATCGCCCTGGCTGTCTCGGGCCAATCCCCGCAGCTTGTTGGCCAGCGCGATTCTCGCTTGAGGCGTCTGTGCATTCTCAAAGTCGTCTTTCAACAGGCGATGGGCTTCCTCGCGCGCCGACTTCAGCGCGGCAGCGTCCGGCGCTGGCAGACGCTGCGTTGGGGCTGCGATTGACTGGCCAAGAAAGTCAGTGCGAACCGGTTGTGAATCCGCTGCACCGAGCAAGCCGTCCAATGACCGCGGCGCTGTCTGTGGTTCGCCGGATTCTGGATTCGGCGCGGGAGCGACGACCGACTGCGAGACGGTCGGTTGCGTGACATTCGGTTGTGCGACAGACGGCTGCTCGGCCACCGCCGAGTTAGGCGCGATGCTGTCTGTCGCCGACGATGGCGTGACCGGCGCACTTGCCGGCGCTTCAAACGCCGATTGGCCTTCGCTTGCCGCTGACGAATTGATTGACTCAGCGACAGCCGGCGAAGTGGTGACGACGGATGTGTCGTTGGAGGTTACTGGAATGACGGTGGGTGCCGCCGATGTCACGGGCGGCGTGAGCGGAACGCCGGTCGCGGCGTCATTGGATGTGGCCGCCGGCACTTGCGGTTGATCGGTCTGAGCCACGCTCTGCCCGCGTTTTCCTAACACCGATGTCAGGACAACAACAGCCAGTATCAGCAAAACCGCACCGCCAGCCGCGGCAGCGATTGCCATGGGCTGCTGCCAAATTGGCGTGGCCGTCGGTTCGTCGCATGATTCGGCCGCAGGCTGTGGACTCGCGGGTACAGCCTTCGGACCCACCGGCACGCAGGGGATGGCTTGAGCCGGGGCACCGGTTGGCTGCGAAGGCAAAGGACTCGACACGGGAATGGGCATTGCGGGGCGCAAGGGCTGAGCTACCGGCAGCGGGCGAATCCCCGACTGGGATGACTGCTTGTTCTCGCTGGCTTGCAAATGATTTTCGTTTCGGGCGTTGAAATCGTCCGGCATAGATCGGTACTCCGGGTTCGCCAGTGCGACTGCAACGACATTTTACAGCATGGCATCGCGATGGAACGGAGACTGCCCGGTCAAGGATGAGGTGGGTCTAGTTGATTAAAGGCGGGCAGCCGATCCATGTCGATGATCCGTGATGATGGTCCTCAAACGCCGGCCAGGATGCAGCGGCAGGGAAAGCACGTTCACCGAGTGGGTTTAGATTACCTGTAGATGGGTGTATTGTCAACCAGCAAGCCAAGCCAAAATTATCCGAACAAACACCTGTACCCTAGACATTCCAGAGGCAAGACAACAGCTTCACTCTGCTGATTCAATTCCGTATTATCGATCGTTGCCCCTGCCGTCGTTTCACGAGTTGAAACAACAGCATCAACATTGGGCGGCCTAACGATTGGGCTCGTCGGATCCAGCCCCGTCGATGGTGTGAAAAGTCCCAGCAGCCCGCAACATACGACTGGAGAAGCGAGGAGTATCGTCAAACAGCCAATTAGCCCCAAGCACCCCGGTTGATTTGATCGCTTAACTTCTATTTCGGTAAATCTGACTCCGCAATTCGGACACTTTGGCGAGTATTGCTTTCCGCTGCGCGGGCGCCACGTATGGCCGCAATGTCCACACGTTTGTTGTGAACTACTGCCAGTCGGCAAAACGTTTTTTGTTTGCCGTTTTCCACGTGAGGCGAATAGCAAGCCGAGACCGAAGGTTCCGAGAAGTCGCCCGATCTTCCGCTGTCGCCCACCCTTGGTCAAAGGGATGCCGATCTTGCGGGATATCTTGTTCTTAAGTCCGGACAATCCGGACGCCCGCTTCCACGACCACGATAGACCAAATTTCCTGGCCATCGTCTTATCTCGGTATCGTCCAATCTTGGTGCGTCGCTGTCTCGCTCGTCTCGATGAATTTGTACGCGGCTACTGCAGGCCCATACGACTTCCAGTTGCCAGCGCTGATGGCACTCCACCATTAAGCGCCCCTGAGCGCATATAAGCAATAGGTCCATCAATATCGAACGTTGGATATCGCGAAAAGATGAAATGGTCACGGCTATTTCGTCGTCGACGCATTCCTAGACAGGAGCCACCTCTGAAACGATGCCGAACCCTCAGTGGACTTCATTCCAAGCAACAGACCTTCCACGCCGATGTCTTCATCTAGGTCTGGCCAATGAAGCCCGTAGCCCGCCCCGCTAATTTGGACATTGGCACGTTCCGCGGGAGTTCCATGCGCCAGACGCGGATACCAGCCGATTGGGACTGAAATAGTACGGCCATCTTCCAAATCGACTGTCAGCGTATCGTCGGTGATTGTGACGCTGACGGCCCTAGCCGGCGCCGGCGTCAGGATTGCAGAATGCGTCCCACTCATTTCTCAGTATCTCCAAATTCTCTCGGGCCAAACGCTCGATGTCGCGCAGTTCTTTGCGGCGGAAACCATGATTGTCGGCCAGCGAAACATCGGGGTCGAGCCAGAACTTTGCACTAAAGTCATCACGATCCACGTGCATGTGACGCGGTTCACTGCAATCATACGAAAAGAAGTAAAAACGGTACGGGCCGATTCGTAGTGCCGTTGGCATTGGATCAGATCAATCGCATTAATTCATACGCTACTGACCTGAAGCTCATATACTTCCGGCCCAACGTGATCGGTGACGACCGCGCCGAATAGTGTGAATGAGGTACAGTCGTAGATGGCGATGGGCAGGACTTGGCCGATTTGGCGGCGGGTGCCTTCGAAGACGACGATGTGGTCGCAGTGCGTGCGGCCGGTGAGCTGCAACACGGGGCCCTCGTGCTCTTGCTTGGCGGCCAGTTTGCTTGGGCCTTCCACCAAGACCTCGACGGTGCGGCCGAGAAACATCTGGTGGTCTTCTTCGCTGATCGCATTCTGGATGGCCAGCAGTTCGTTGTTGCGGTGCTGTTTGACTTCTTCCGGCACGTCGTCGGCAAGCAACTCGGCCCCCTTCGTGCCCGGCCGCTCGCTGTACTTGAAGATGAAACTGTTCTTGAAGCGGCAGTCGTTCACCAATTCGACCGTCTGCTGATAATCTTCGTCCGTCTCGCCGCAGAAGCCGACGATGAAGTCGCTGGAGACGGCTGCGTCGGGAATTGTCTCGCGGATGCGGTGCATCATGTCGCGATAGTCTTCAACCGTGTAGCCGCGCTTCATTCGCTCCAGCACACGGTTCGATCCGCTCTGAGCGGGCACGTGCAGATACGGCGACACCTTCGGCAGATCGCGCACCGCGGCCAGCAACTGGTCCGTCATGTCCTTCGGGTAATTAGTTACAAACTTCAGCCGCCGGATGCCGTCGATGTCGTGCAGCATGGCCAGCAGATCGGCCAGCCGCGTCGTCTTGCCCTTCGCCATGTATTTGTAGCTGTTGACCGTTTGGCCGATCAGCGTGATCTCGACACAGCCTTGATCGGCCAGCACGCGGGCTTCCGACAAAATCTGCTCGGGCGGCCGGCCTTGTTCGGGGCCGCGGGTCATGGGAACGATGCAGTACGTGCAGAATTTGTCGCAGCCGATTTGAATCCGCAGGTAAGCTTGAAACGGCGTGGGTCGCATTTCGGGATCGCGCAGCGGGTCGAACGTTTCGTGGCTGCGTTTGATTTGGTCCAACGTCCCGTCGCGCCGGCCGAGGCTGACCGCCACTTGCCGGCCGCCGCCTGACTCGGCATTGCGAATCAGTTCTGGCACCTGATGCAGTTGCCCCGGTCCGACAATCAGATCGACGTACGGCGCCCGTCTGAAAATCAACTGCTGGTCCTTCTGCGCCATGCAACCCAGCACGCCGATAATTTTTTCGGGATGTGCCTGCTTGAGCCGCCGCAGCCGGCCGAGCGCACTGTAAACCTTCTCTTCGGCATGCTCGCGGACGCTGCACGTGTTGAAAAGCAGCGTGTCGGCCTGCCGCAAGTCCTTCGTCAGCTCATAGCCCTGCCGGCGCAGACTGGCCACGACCATCTCGCTATCGAGCATGTTCATCTGGCAGCCGACGGTTTCGATGTACAGGCGTTTGGTCATGCCGCTTTCTTCGCGTTCTTAGCCGCTAGTTGCTTCGCCTTGCGAGCCTCGGCCTTACGTCGCCGCTTCTCACGTTCGATTTGTTGCCGCATCTGAGCCGTCAATTCGTCGCGCCGCCAGCGCATCAGCCGCACCAGCGCCACCACCGACACATACGCGGCCGCGGCGAGCAAAGCGATATCCCAAGTATCGAACTGGACCACGGTTCATTCCCCATGCCATCCATTGCCGGGCGAGAGCTGCCTATCTTACCACGTATGACCGCATTGCCGCGAGGGGGATTTTCCCTTATCCGTGTGTCTGAACTCGTGCGCGCATTCGCATCAATTGCTGGCAAACGTTACAGGCGGTCGATGCGGGATCAGAGTTAGCTGGCTCAGGAACGTCGTGCACGGCCGATTCGGCTGAGCACGGTCTCGAGCGTTTGTCGCAGGACTAACGCGCTTTTGCGGAGGCCTTGAATTTCTTTGGGCCAGAGGTCGATTTGATGCCGGTCCAAGACGCCGGCGCGGCCGACGATGGTGGGAACGGACAAAGCGACGTCGCGGATGTCGTAGCAACCGTTTTGCACGGTCGAAACGGGCATCAGGCGGCGCTGGTCCAGAGCGATCGAGTGGATCACGTCGCGAATGGCGATGCCGACGGCGAAACCCGCGCCGCCTTTCTTCTTGATCACTTCCGCGCCGGAGCCTTTGGTGCGTGTGAACAGGTCATTGGCCAGATTCGGCGACCAGCCGGGGAACTTGTCCAGCGGCAACCCGCCCACCGTGGCGCTGGACCAGATCGGCACCATGCTGTCGCCGTGCTCGCCCAGGATCAGCGCCCCGAGTTGCGTGGGCGGCAGCTTCAGTTGCTGAGCGATCAACGCCCGGAAACGAATCGTGTCCAACTGCGTACCCAGCCCAATCACCTGGCTGTGCGGCAGACTCAGACGATCCGCCGCGACGTACGTGAGGATATCGACGGGATTCGAAACGACGTGCACGATCGCGTCGTTCTTGTAACCCGCTTTGTTGATCTCGTCCAGGATCGACATAAAAAGATCGGTGTTGCGGTTGATCAAGTCCAGCCGGCTCTCGTCCGGCTTGCGGCGCAGCCCGGCGGTGATGCAGATCACGTCGCTGGTCGGAATGTGTTCGTAACCGCCGACTGATATCACCTGGTCCGCACAACTCGGCGCACCGTGCAACAGGTCGAGCGCCTGCCCACCCGCCAACTCCTGATTCACGTCTATTAGTGCGATCTCACGCACCACGCCGCCGCACTGCAGTGCAAACGCCGCGCTCGAACCCACTAATCCACCGCCGCCGATAATGCTGACTTTCATTTGATTTGTCCTTTGTCAGTGGTCAGTGGTCCGTTGTCAGTTTTCCGTAGTGAGATCATTCGCCCTCAACCACTGACTACGGACAACTGACTACTGACCCCGCTACTTCTTTCCCAACTCTGCCATCACACGTTCGGTAATCGCTTGAATCAAAGCTTCCTGTCCTGATGCTGCGCCGTTGCCGCTTGTCGGCGCCGGGTTCGCAGCTCGCGGCCCCATCGGCGGTGGTGGATTGAATGCCTTTTGCTCGACGCCCGAATCTTTCCAACTGTCGCGGAAGATGTCGTTCGCGCAGATGTCGCAGTCTTTGTACTGCTCGGTGTTACGCGGGTCTGGGAAGCCCCATTTCTGTTTCAGCTCCAGCAACTCGCGCTCTTTGTCTTCCGTGAAATAATTGACGCGGCCCAGGCTCTTGGACAGGATCAAGATGCGGCAGTAGGCGTCGAGGATTTCAGTCCACCAATAGGCCCGCTCGACGTTCTCGCCGTAACTGACCGTGCCGTGATTCGCCAGGATGATCACGTTCGTGCGATCGACGAACGGCCGAATCGTGTTCGCGAAATCCTGACCGCCGGGCGTTTCGTATTTGGTGATCGGCACGTCGCCCAGAAACACCTCGACCTCCGGCAGCACGCATTGCGGGATCGGCTCGCGAGCCACCGCGAACGCGCAGGCATGCGGCGGATGGCAGTGCACGACGCTCTTCACATCCGCCCGCTGCCGGTAGATTTCCAGGTGCAGCAACGCCTCGCTCGACCGTTTCTTGCGGCCGGACAACTGCTTGCCAGTCATGTCGACGGTCGAGATGTCGTCGGGCTTCAGAAACCCTTTGCAATGCATCGTCGGCGTGCAGAGGACTTCGTTCTCGCCGACGCGCACGGTAATGTTCCCGTCGTTGGCGGCCGCAAAACCTTTGGCGTAAATCCGCCGGCCGATTTCGCACATGTCTTGTTTGATCTTATGAACGTTGGTCATGACTGCTTGTTGGTTAGAGGTTAAACATCTTTGATTTTGATATGGACGGAGTCCAGCAGCGCGGCGTTGTACGCATCCACCGGTTTGATTTCAGGGCGAAACGGCTGAGCGGCCTCGGCCCCTTCGCTCATCGCAATCTGGCTGCCGATGCCGGCACCGAGATCGTCCCAGACAACCGTCTCGTCCGCTTGCGGCGGCTGCTGGCCGACCAAGTCGGCCAGCGACAGCGGCACCGCCAGCTTCAACCGCGCACCGCGAAACGACGGGTGGCAGCGATTGAGCGTCACGGTTCCGATGACTTTGGCGATTCGCATGGTCTATTTTCTCGTAGCGGAATTCGTGAGAATTCCGAAGTTTCACAACTTCGGCTACAGTCTTAACATGTCCTCTTGTTATCAGCGTCGCAGCAGTTCAATGCTGCGCTGTCTCAATTCATCTCGAACGGACGGCGTGACAATCGCTCGTTGCGCCACGACTACTTTCCGAATATTTTCCAGCCGGCCGCTTAACGTGGCCAGCGATACGACTCGTTCCGACAATATCAATTCACCACCCGCCGCGGCCACTTGACTCGTCGTATGCCCTTGCTGCGTGAGCCGACGAATGACTTCGCGAACCACGCGCTCGAACAGCTCGGTGTCATAGGTTTCTCCGGCCATCAGTCCTGGATTCCTATTACCGTCCAACGCACGGGTGTCGCTTCCACGCCAAGGAACTCACGAGCCCCTCGGCCGTCGCTGGTTATCATCACACTCTCGCCGACTCCCGCGCCGACAATATCAACCGCCAGCACCGGATCGCCGTCCACTCGGCCATCCACCAACCGCGGTTGCACCACCAACAGCTTGCAGCCCTGCATCGAGCTGTGCTTGACAGTGGCAGTCGCGGTGCCGATCACAAGTGCTAGTTGCATAGCAATTACGAATTACGAATTACGAATTACGAATTACGAATTACGAATTACGAATTACGAATTACGAATTACGAATTACGAAAACAAGAAATCGCAAACCAATGAGGTCGCCTCTTCTTTCGTAATTTGTAATTCGTAATTTGTAATTCCTCCTACTTTCCCAAAATCCACAAATCATCGATCATCGAGCAGCGGCGTTCGCGGGTGAAGGTGAGCGGCGTGGTGACGCCCTCGCCTGTCGGGCCGGCGATCGAGAACGAAATGTAACCCTCGCCGCCCACGCCCAGCCCCGCCATGCTCGGTCCGTTTTTGATGAACAGCGTCGTGTCCAGGATCTTGCCCATCTTGGTCATGTTGCGAACGTTGTGCGAGTGAATGATGCTCGTGTGCCGGAAGCCGTGCTCGTAATGCTTGGCCTTGGCGATCGCTTCATCAACGTTGCGGCAGCGGACGAACGGCACGAAGGGCATCATCTGCTCGACCGGTACGAAGGGGTTCGATTCGTCGGTCTCGCCGAACAGCAGTTCCGTTTTCTCCGAGACCGAGCGGCCCGCGGCCTTGGCCAACACCGCGGCGTCCTGTCCCAGAAAATCCTTCGACGGCGCGTCGTGCTTGTGCTCGCCTTCGCCGATTTGAATGATGGCGGCCCGCGTGAGGCTGTCGACCTCGCGCGAGTTGAGCCGCACGGCGCCGGCTCGTTCCATCGCCTGCATCATCTTGTCGAACGCCGACTCGACGACGAACACTTCCTTCTCGGCGATGCACAGCAAGTTGTTGTCGTAAGCCGCGCCTTGGATGATGCTGCGTGCGGCGCGGTCGAAGTCGGCCGTTTCGTCGACCACGACCGGCGGATTGCCCGGCCCGGCGACGACCGCTCGCTTGCCGCTGTTCAGCGCCGCCCGCGCCAC
>JBGTKH010000116.1:0-7858 GCA_041744735.1 Pirellulaceae bacterium
GCGGCGCGGGCGGCGGCGCGACGTGGACGATCCGCGCGCCGAGTCGCTGCTGGTGCTGCTGGAACAGATCGCCGATCTTCGGCCGCGTTACGTGGCGCTGGAAAACGTGCCTGGATTCGAGTCTTCCCGCGCTTATGGGCGATTGCGAGACGTGTTGGCAGCAACCGGTTATACAGTTCAAGAACGACTGTTATGTCCAACTGAATTGGGCGTACCGAACCGCCGGCAGAGATTTTATCTTGTGGCGGGACAACAGCCGTTGCTGCCGTGGCCAGCGTACGAGCAGCGGCGGATTCGACTCGCGGATGTGCTCGACCGCCACATTGATTCGCAGTTGTGTGTGCCGGATGAATTCGTCAAGAAATACGCTGCCGCGTTGCACGTGGTGGATGTGGATGATGCACAGGCGGTGTGTAGTTGTTTCACGTCTGCCTACGGCCGCTCGCGCGTCAGCAGCGGTTCGTATCTCAGGACACCCGCCGGGGTCCGCCGTTTCTCGCCGCCAGAGCTACTGCGGCTGCTCGGCTTTCCCGCCACGTACTCGCTGCCGCCAGAGATGTCGCCGCGCGAGACTTGGCCGCTGGTGGGCAATAGTCTGTCAGTCCCCGCTGTGCGATTCGTGCTGTCGACGATCCCGGAACTTGGCGATTCGCTACGATCTGCCGCATAACGGCACCGCTGGCCGGTCAAGACTACGGGCTCGCAGGAGGCTGCCAATCGCTCCGAGTCGTAGATAGTGAAAAGGTGTGACTAACCGCGTCGACCGAGAGTTGCATGCGGTTTCTTTCCAGTAGTGCCATGCCGATCAACGGGATGCTGGGGTTTTTTCGGGCATGCCGCGCAACTTGCTTCTCCATTCCATTCGGTGTCGGGACGAGTTTCTCGGAATCGCACATAATGCAAACACCTGGCGTCACGGAAAGTTCGACGGCAGTACGCATCGATTGCGCTCGGACGGCGCGATCCTCGTCAAGCGCAACGGGCTGCTTGACGTGCATCCAAAGTCTCGCTTCGAATCGAGGCACACGAAAGCCGTAGAGATTTTCGACGTGACCCGTATTGACCAAGTCGTGCGCCTTCAACCGGCACCAATTGGTCCAGTGCTTATGATTGAGAATGAATGTCCCTCCGTACCCCGTGTCGATTACGGCGGGAAAACACTTGAAATCTTCGGGGTCGGGAGGTTGCCGTGCGAGCGTTAACCAGACCACCAACTGATTGGCGAGAATCCAATGGTCCTGGCCATCGAAATGGATCCGATGGCCTTGTGGATCGTATGGACATTGGTCGAGAATGAGCGTCATGCGGCGGGCACCCCTTTGCTACCAGAGTGGTGCGGCGAGTTCCTGATCCTGAGGCTCAACGTAGAAGAGCGCAATGGGTCCGGCATGCGCCAGGCGCTCACGCAAATAGAATTCGTTCTCGTCGATTCCCAGCCGTTTGTCGCCAGCGTAGGCAACAAATTTGCGCGGCTCTGTCTCCAGCAAAGCCGGTAATTCCCGCTGAAATGCCACATTACATCGGTCGACGAAGGATGTCACGCAGAGCGTTTCCGGAAAGTCAGCGATATCCAGCCCCTCCGCCAACGATGCGATTGAAGATTGCGATGGAGCATGATCTGGCGTTAGATTCGAGATTGGAACGTTTCGATTGTCTTGCAGCAAACCTTCAAGATAGATTTCCAGTTGCTGCTGAAAGTCTATTTGTGGATCGATGGCTTTCGCAATGTCCGAGAGTACATCCAATACGTCGTTATTGCCACGCATCCTTTCGACGACTGCCGCCACGAGCACCGCGTCAAGGGATCGATTGTCTGCGTTGATCGCCTTCTGGGCCAGCTTATCCGCATGGTCGAATCTTTGGAGAATCAGGGCTTCGCGCGCTAAACCAAGGTACGCCGTGGCAAGGTACTGAAAATGACTTCTTACCTGCTCTGCGGATTGGTAGTGTGGTCGACGACTTTCATCAATCCAAAGCAACTGTCCGGGCGCCGCAGGAATGGACTTGTCAATTCCTGTCGCCTGTTCGTTTCCCACGAGTCTGTCAAGTTCAGCGCGACGCCGAACGTGTGTTGTCTTGACTTTATCGCCTTGATGAGCATCGAACGGAGGCATCAAAAGAGTGTCATCATCCTCGCGAACGCGATAGATTGGCGCCACGACTGCCGGCAGAAGGTCGTCGGGCAGCGATTCCGCATAGCCGACAATTTCCAGGTCTTTCAGATTCCACGTATTCATCGCAATTTGTGGAGGTAGTCAGTGATGTAAAGGATGCTTCGTCCGAGAAGTGTACCCCATCCATTTTCGTCATTGGGAACGTAAATGTCGACACCCACTCCATCACGCTTCCACGCCGCAATCTTCTCTCTCGCCCAGCTTTGGCGAGCCGTCCTCGTGGGGAGGAACACCGCGAGCAAGTTTCCGGGCAGCGGAAGTTCGCTTTTAAAACGGACTTCGAATGTCCACCGGCGGTCATCACCCTCTTTTACTTCAATCGGTCCTGGATCGTCCGGTCCGGTACCATCCAGGTAATGCCACGGCGAGGAAAACAAGATGGAGAGCGTTTCCCGAAAATAGGATCGGTAATCTGGGACCGGTATTTCATGTCGTCTGTGAAACTGAATTTGATTTGCAAGTGCGACGTTGGGAAGTAGGTAATCAATTATACCGCCTGTGTCAAACGGCGAGGCTGTGGCGCGCCGTTGGCCGGCGGGAAGTGTGTTTCCGATATCGTCGATTGCAAACGAGTGCTCGGTCCCGGACGTGAATAGGAAGCCGCACTCGGTGTAGGGATACCTAAATGGCCCTGCAAAGGTGAAGACATTGTCGATCGTGCCAAGCAATTCTTCAACACGGCTAGATCCGCGAGGGTCAAGTGAACGTATGCCGAGTTCGACGAGCCGTTTCGTTGACATCAGTGTGTCCTTGCCAGAACAGATCTGCTGAAACGCGCTGCTTCCGCACGAATGACATAACGGCATTCCTGCCGCGAACCGCTCACAGTCTTCGTCAGCGGACATGTGGCGCTTGGCAAGACTTGGCTTCAAATTCGCGTAATGTAACAGCTCTTGTCGAAGTCGAGCAAGATTCTCTTCATGACGATCACTCATCTGCCCGGTCCCGCGTGACGTAACGAACGATGGAATTGGAGGATAGTGTACCGCCCAGTTGAAATGCCAGCAAGCAGGAATGTGCCGAGTATTGAAGACGATGCTATTCACGGGACCACACGCCACCGATCTGGTAGTCGAGACTCCCGACGCCGTACCACGTGCTGGCAAGTGCTGGCGTCAACGCTGGACACGCCGCGTAAATCCGTTAATCTGGGTTCTCTGTCGTTTGCTTCAAGGAGCTATCGTATGAACGTCAATTGGCAAGGCGTCTTTCCCGCCGCCACCACGCAGTTCGATCAAGACCAGTCGCTGAATCTGCCGGCGACGATGCAGCATTTGGAGCGCATGATCGAGGCCGGGATCCACGGGCTCATTATGCTCGGAACCGTGGGCGAGAATTGCTCGCTGGAGTATCGCGAAAAACTCGACGTACTAAAGGCCACGGTCGATCATGTGGCCGGTCGCATCCCGGTGCTGACGGGCGTGGCCGAGTGCACCACGAAGCTGGCCTGCCGTTTTGCAGAAGATGCACAGCGAGTTGGCGTCGACGGCCTGATGGTCCTGCCGGCGATGGTCTACAAGTCCGACGCGCGGGAGACGATCGCTCACTTCCGCGCCGCCGCCGGGGCCACCGACCTGCCAATCATGTGCTACAACAATCCGGTCTCGTATCACGTGGACATCACGCCGTCGATGTTCGCCGAACTGGCCGACGAACCGACGCTGGTGGCGATCAAAGAATCGTCCGAAAACGTGCGCCGCATCACGGACTTGGTGAACACGGTGGGCGACCGCTACGTGCTGTTCTGCGGCGTCGATGATTTGGTGCTGGAAAGCCTGCTGCTGGGCGCGACCGGCTGGGTCTCGGGTCTGGTCAACGCTTTCCCCGAAGAGAACCGGTTGCTGTGGGACTTGGCCACCAGCGGCCGTTGGGACGACGCGCTCGAGGTCTATCGCTGGTACACGCCGCTGCTGCATCTCGACACGAAGATCAAACTCGTCCAATACATCAAGCTGGCCATGTCCGAATGCCGCCTAGGCACCGAAACCGTCCGCGCCCCCCGCCTGCCGATCGTCGGGCAAGAGCGAGAAGAAGTGCTAGCCGTCATTCGCCAAGCCCTCGAAACACGTCCCACTCTCGCCGCCGCGCCGTGACAACTCTCCTCGTTCCCAGGCAATGACTGGACACGAGCAAAGTCATCGGCGCACAAAGCCATCAGTGAATTTTTTTCTCCTCAAATTCAATCTGCTGCAAATCTTCATTGAATCTCTTGATCGTATCTTGCATTAACCAGTCACGGTTCGGCCGTTCCCATTTCGTCCGACCTTGTTCGGAGTAGTAGAGGAACATGTTGTCAACAGTGGCGAATAGGTTTTGGCAAGCCTGATCGAAGTCCTTGCAATCTGCTGGCGAAAAGGGCAGGTCGCCAGCCTGACGATCGAGTTCTCTAACTTTTTGTTCCAACGCTTGCATTGTCCTAATCAGCTCGGCCTCTGAAATCTGCTCCTGCTGATACTGGCGGAATAGTCCAACGGCCTCCTTGCCAAACAGAATCATCTCGTGTGTGATCGGTTGCAATCGATCCAGAAACTCACCCTTGGTGGCTTGATTTTCCTCAAAGAAATCTTTCATTGACTCGTACTGCTCATTCCAGTCAAGATGAATCTCACCAATTCGATCGTTCCCGTCGAGTCCCAATGGACGCATGTCCTTGGGCATTGAAGGATCGATCCAGCATGACCGACAAACCCAATTGGCGTTCTGCGTGTCACCCACGTCAGAGCCGACGAAAAGCCACACCGCATGTGCGGAAGTTGAACCCCATCGAGCCTTTGTCTGTTCGTTGCGGTAATAGCGACTGTGCTTCAACTGTTCCGTTACGTCCTGCACAATTTGCTTTACTACGTCTCGTGGGTAATGCCTGTCCAAGACAACAACTGCCGAATATCGCTTGGCTCCACCGTGGCTAACGTCATCCAGCTTTGTGATTGTGTATCGAACTTTTTCGCGAACGGTCATGTTAAGCGAGATTCCATCGTCGAGTCGGTGCCCGTCGCCGCATGCTCCAGTGTCATCAAACGGAGTGCCGTCCTGAGGGCAAATCTTCTCGTAGGCGATTAGCAACCTTGAACACTGGTGGGCGTTGAGAATCAGGTAATCGCAGTTTTCGTCGAGTGCCGCTTGAATAAAATCCCGCTGGGCGTCGTCTTGGATGTGCCCCACGGCTCCAAAAATCATGACACCCAAATCAGGAACCGTACGGAGTTTTGCGAATTGGTGCGTCACGTCTCGGCTCTTCACCTTCTGAAAACTCTTGCCTTTCAGCACGAAGCCAGCCAATCGCTTTTCGCCACGGATGTGAATGTGAGACGTTAAAATATCTGCAATTTCAGTCGGTCCGTGAGGCGTTTCAGTTGGGTCGTAGATGATCTGTCGAATGAACTTTTCGAGTTCATTGATCTCATGTAATTTTGCGACCTTAGACAAGATGGTGTCACTGATCGCCGCGTCAGGAATGGCTACAACACGCGAAAACTCGCTGATGTCGTGGACTTCGATTAATCGCCCCATTTCCTGAGCCTTTGAAAAGCAGTTGGTGCCTGGATGAACAGCGAAGTTTGCGGATCTCTTGCCACAGTTGGCTTAACCTTTTGATTCGTTCGCCGGCAGTCCCAATCGACATCGCACTTCGGTGCTGGAAAGACCGCCTTCCAATTCAAGACGTTTTTGGGAGCGCTCCAGCACGGCTTGGAACTGTGGATTGACGCTCAGCAGCAGGCTTTCCACGTCATGTTCGTCGGCGGGTACGATGGCAGCGATGGTCTGGCCGTTTTGGGTCAGGATTACCGGTTCCTGGCTGCCTGGCTGAACGTGCGGCGTCAAGGCGGAAACCTCGGATAGCTCGATGGATTTCATAACTCGATTTCCGAGTCGGCAACGTGGGCTGATGTACAAGCTGCACATCGACTTGGTCCAACACCAGCACTTGGCTGGCCTTCGGCAAGGTTTCCAAATGATCAACTGCTTCGGGAGAGTAGACGATCTCGAAGGCCATGTCTTCATGCTACCGCCAGGGAAGACCAGAAAGAAGACGGACTGCGTCACTTTTCGTGCTCGCCCCATCTAGCCCTCGCCATGCCGGCACGGTAAACACGTACGAAGTTTGTCCCCACGTTCATTTTCGTCCGTCAGCAGAACGAGTAACGCAACTCATGAAGATCCGCAAGATTTCGGCCTACAAAGTCGATCTGCCGCTGCACGAGGGCAGTTACAAGTGGTCGGGGGGCAAGTCGGTCAGTGTGTTCGATAGCACGATCGTGCGCGTGGAGACGGACGAAGGTATCGTCGGGCACGGCGAGGTTTGTCCGCTGGGGCCGTTTTATCTGCCCGCCTATGCCGCCGGTTGCCGCAGCGGGATCGCGGAACTGGCTCCGCATCTGATCGGCGAAGATCCGCTGCAATTGGACAAGCTGAATCGGCGGATGGATGCGGCGCTCAAGGGCCATCCGTATGTGAAGTCGGGCATCGACATCGCCTGCTGGGACATTTTGGGACAAGTCGCCGGCCAGCCGGTTTGCACGCTGTTGGGCGGCCGTTACGGCGACGACTTTGTGCTGTATCGGGCGATCTCGCAGCAGACGCCCGCCGAGATGGCCGGCCGCGTCGCTGGTTACCGCGCCGAGGGCTATCACCGCTTTCAATTGAAAGTGGGCGGCGATCCGAACGTGGACATCGAGCGGAATCACGCCGTCGCCGAGAAGCTGCAGCCCGGCGACAAGCTGATTGCCGACGCCAACACCGGCTGGCTGATGCACGAAGCGATCCGCGTGGTCCGCGCCGTGCGCGACGTGGATGTGTACATCGAGCAACCGTGTCTCTCGTACGAAGAATGTCTGGCCGTCCGCCGCCGCACGGATCATCCGTTCGTGCTGGACGAGGTGATCGACGGCATCGACGTGCTGCTACGCGGCCGCGCGGATCTGGCGATGGACGTGGTGAACATCAAGATCAGCAAATTCGGCGGCCTCACAAAAGCCCGCCAGGCCCGCGACCTGTGTGTGTCGCTGGGCATCGCCATGACGATCGAAGACAGTTGGGGCGGCGACATCACCACCGCCGCGATCGCTCACCTGGCCCACAGCACGCCGACGGAATTCCTCTTCACAGCCACCGACTTCAACAGCTACGTCACCGTGAGCACCGCCGAGGGCGCCCCGCAACGCATCAACGGCCGCATGTCCGCCTCCACCGCCCCCGGCCTCGGAATCAGACCGCGCATGGAAGTCCTCGGCGAGCCGTTGATCGAAGTGACGTGAAAGCGTTTTGCCGTTACGTCTGCTCACCGCGGGGCTTGTCCCCGTGGGAGCATGTTTACAAACCAGAACGACGCGCCGTCTGCGATTCACGTCACCACGGAGCTTGTCTCCGTGGAACGATGTTTTCACCGCGGCAACATCGCCCGACCGGGGCAAGCCCGGCCGTGGCGAGCGACTCGCGACGTTCGTCTTGTTCTGGTTACCAAACATCGTTTCACGGGGACAAGCCCACGTGGTGACGAAGAAAGGCGCAACACTGTTGCGAGTCAAACTAGCCGATCAACTCCGCATAATGTCCGGCCAATGCTTGGGCGGATAAGCGAACGTCGAAGGCTTGCGCGGCGCGGCAGCGGGCGTCGCAGGCGAGTTGGCGCCGCAGTTCGGCGTTATTCAGCAATTCGGTCATCGACGCGGCGAGTGCGCTTGGAT
>JBGTKH010000117.1:0-8200 GCA_041744735.1 Pirellulaceae bacterium
AGGTGGTCATCGAGGGCGGCGGGACGGTGCGTTTCCAGAAGATGTACAGGCTGCGGCGGTACAGCTTGTCGCCGTGGTCTTGCGTGAACGTGTCGCTGGCGATGTCCGACCACAGGCCGTCGGGCTGATAGACTTTCACCGACGGGCCGCCGATCGTGGGCGTCATCAGGCCGCTGGCCGCCAGCGCCTGGTCGCGTATCGTTTCGGCCGGCAATCGCAGCCGCGGCGCGCGGGCCAGCAACCGGTTGTCGGGGTCCTTTTGCAATAACGCGGCCGTCACGTGCGACGATTGGCGATACGTGGCACCCATCACGATCAGCTTCTGCATCGCCTTGATGTCCCAGCCGGTGCGGATGAATTCCTTGGCCAGCCAGTCCAACAGTTCCGGGTGACTGGGCCGCTCGCCTTGTGAACCGAAATCCTCCACCGTCTTCACCAAGCCCGTGCCGAAGTACATCTGCCAGTAGCGATTCACGGCCACGCGGCTGGTCAGCGGGTTCGACGGATCGACCAGCCACTGAGCGAATCCCAGCCGATTGCCGGGTGCACCGGGCGGCAGCGGTGAAAGACTGGCCGGCACGCCGCGCGAAACTTTCTCGCCGGGCTTGTCATACTCGCCGCGATTGAGCACGAAGGTCTCGTGCGGCTCGGCACGTTCCTGCATCACCATCGTCGTCGGAATGCTCTCTTCCAGCGCGGCTCGCTGCTTGTGCAACTCTTCCAGCCGTGCGTAGGACTCCCGCAACGAATTGGGTGCAGCGTGGCTCAGAAAATACTGTCGCAGCTTTTCTGCTTGCCCCGCTGTGCGTTTGTCGGCGGGAATCGCGGCGATGTCGTGAATTGACTCGGCGGTGGCAACCACGGCAGCTTCTTCTGGCGAAAGCGTGCGCGTGTAGTAGCGAACGTCGTCGATCATGCCGTGAAAGTGGCTCTCGGTCCCTTGCGAGCCGATCCGCAACGGCGGCGTGGTGGTGAAGGTGCCGGTGAATATGTCGAGCAAGACCTTTACCGGCTGGGGTTGACCGTCGACGTAAAGTTTCAGCCCGCCGGCCATTTGCGAGCCATCGTAGGTGACGGCCACGTGATGCCAGCGGCCAGGTGTCAGCGGCCGCTCGGTGTGCAGCCGCAGCGCGTCGTCCAGCCAGCGCGGGCCGAAATTGACTTGCAACTGTCCATCCGCGTTGACAAATATGGAAAAACCTTTGTCGCGAGAGTCTTCTTCGTCCATCAGCGAGAGAATCGCGCCAGGTTGCTCGCCGCGCTGATGGATCCACGCCGCGAACGAAACTTTCTCGTGGCCGCTGAACTTGGCGGCGTCTGCCACGGCGATCGACTGCTGGCCGCTGAACTCGATGGCCTGGCCAAGTCTGCCGGATGCGTACACCGCTTCGCCGATTTGAAATTCGCCGAGTGCCGAGCCGTTCGCTGCTTCGACAACGTCACGGTCGAACGGCAAGTGAACCGCCAGCGATTCGGTAACCGACCAGTCGACCTTCGAACTGTCGGCGAGCGATGCTTCCCACGCGGCTTGCGCGGCCGACAACTCCTGCCGGCGGCTTTGGAAGTCGCGCTGTGCGGCGGCTAATGACTGGTCCAACTCCTGCATCTGCTGCTGCTGACTCTGCGTCGGCGATTTGACCAACGGCGGCGAGTTGCCGTACTTGATCACACGGCCACGCTCGGGGATGTTGTTGAAGTAGGCCAGCGTGCGATAGAAATCCTTCTGCAACAGCGGATCGTATTTGTGATCGTGACAGCGGGCACAGCCCATCGTCAGGCTCAGCCACACGGTCGCGGTCGTGTCGACGCGGTCGACAGCGTATTCGACCAAGTATTCTTCGAACACAATGCCGCCTTCCGAATTCGCCCGGTGATTGCGGTTGAAGCCGGTGGCGATCAATTGATCGAGCGTCGGATCGGGCAGCAAGTCGCCGGCCAGTTGCTCGACGGTGAACTGATCGAACGGCAAGTTGCGATTGAACGCCTCGATCACCCAGTCGCGCCAGCGCCACATCTGCCGCTCGCCGTCGGTTTGATAGCCGGCCGTGTCGGCGTACCGCGCGGCGTCCAGCCACTGCATGGCCATCCGTTCGCCGAAGTGCGGCGAGTCGAGCAGCCGATCGACGACCTGCTCATACGCGTTGGGCGAATCGTCGGCCAGGAACGCATCGACCTCCGCAGGCGTCGGCGGTAAGCCGGTCAGATCCAGCGTCACTCGGCGGATCAGAGTCGTCTTGTCCGCTTCGGCCGAAGGTTCGAGCCGCTCGCGCACTAGCATTGCAAGAATGAAATAGTCAATCGGAGTCCGCGGCCAAGCCGCGTTTCGCACTGCCGGCAGTTCGGGCCGCGTTGGCGGCACAAACGACCAATGCTCGTCCCACTTCGCCCCTTGTTCGATCCAGCGGCGAATCACCTCGATCTGCTGCGCCGTTAGCTTTCTTTCAGCTTCGGCGGGTGGCATTCGCTCGTCGGCATCCGTGGCCGTGATTCGTCGAAACAGTTCGCTGCCCGCAGGTTCGCCCGGCACGATCACGCGGCGACCGTCCAACTCGACAAACGCCCCGGCTTTCGTGTCCAGCCGCAAGTCGACCTCGCGTTTCGCTTCATCCGGACCGTGGCATTGAAAGCACGTGTCTGAAAGAATCGGCCGAATATCGCGGTTGAAGTCCACTGCGTCCGGCAGCACATCCACGTTGTCGGCCGCTCGCAGCCCCGCACAGCAGAGCGCGACGCAAAGCCCGCATGAAACGATGGCCTTCGCAATTTTCACTTTGCCGGCCGATTTGTCCATTGAATTCCCTTCCACGCAGCCAAGCGTGACACTCCGCCATTGTGTCACAATGCGCGAAGCAAGTCGAGTCAGAGGGCGAGTTGGTAGTGATACCAGTTGCCGTAGCGGAAGTGGTGACACTTCCGAAGTCTCACGACTTCGGCTACCAAAATGTACCACTACCGGCGAGTTGGTAGTGATACCGTTTGTAGGTCGGACGCCCTCGTCCGACAGCGAATCCGCGTGAAACATAGGACGGACGAGGGCGTCCGTCCTACGACTTCGTCAAATGGTATCACTACCGGCGAGTTGTCGCGAGTTGTCGTCGTTCCCGGAGGCGGGGGGCGGGACTGAAGAAACCGATCTGCAACTTCCGGCCGTCGCCGCGTACAATGAGTCAGTACTCTTCACCGTCCGCATGAATCTAAGGAGCCGCGGTATGCGTCGTTACATTTGGACTGCGTTGTTGTCGTGCGCTGCACTCTTGGCCTCAACGTTCACAACATCCGCCGCGGCTCAAGCGCCGGACGGCCTGCCGGCCTACGATGCATTGGCCGCGGGTGCCGATGCCTACTGGTATCACGAAGCTCAACGGCGGCGCGATATCGATCGGCAGCTTGGCTTAGTCGATCAGATGAAATCGTATGCCGCGTTGCCGCCATACTACGACCACACGATTTACTATCGCGGTGCGCCGTACTATCGCAGTGCACCGAGCCTCGAATACATGTACGGCGCGGGCGGGCTGGGTCACTTCGACAGCTACCGCGAACGTGTCTGGTTTGGCACTGGCAATATCTTCGAGCCGTGGCCGCTCGTGCCGGGAGACATCTGGGGCTATCCATTTTTCAATCCCGTGCCTCAGCCCATCGGCCAGCGGCATATTCAAACCGGCCCGAATCGCTGGGAGTCTCATCCCGTCTATGCGCCCGGTGAAGAACCGTATCCATCAAGAGCACCGATTGCCGAGCCTGCCATTCCCCGTGATGGCGCCGGCGGACCTCGTGAGTTCTGACGATCGCCGCCCTCGGCGAGACGCCGTTCACCCCAACTTCGTCAACAGTCGCCGAGCCCGCGCGGGATCTTCGATGACCGCCAGCATCAGTCGTTCGAGCGGCTGTGGTTCGAGGCGGGCGATGTGCATGAGCACTTCGGGCAGCGGGCGGCCGGTGGGAAGCACGGCCAACAGACGGCGCCACATTTCGGGGCCGGCCTGCAGCATCCAGACCTCGTATTCGATTTGGTCGGCCTCGTCGGTCACGATGTCGTACATTTCGTCGTCCAGCGTACTGAGACCATGCAGGCAGACGAGTTCCGCGGCGCCTTTGGTCAACTCGTGGACGACCAGCGGCCAGTTCCACGCTTTGGCGATGACTTTGAATTGTTCACCGCGCCGCTCGACCCCGCCGTAACCAATGGCCGCGTTTTGCGTGAGCCGCCCCACGGCTGTCTTGGGAGTCGGCAGATGTCCGAAGGCCACGTCTGTAGTAAATTCGGCCTCCAAGCGTTCTTCGTCGATGTTCCAAATCATCGACGTTGCTCTCTTCGCGAGTTGTGCAAGCTGCGGCACGTGCCCGCGCTCGGTCAATGAAACACGTGCCAGCAGCCATAGCAACTGCGGGTAATGAATGACCGGTATAGTGACAACCCACTTCGTCCACGCCCGAGCGACAAGATGGCGTTTCGCCTCACGCGACAGTTCGCCGCCGTACTTCGCGAGCAGCGGGTGCCGGTGAAACGGATGCGCGGGCAGATGCGTGCGTCGCCAAAACCGTGAAGGCAATCCGTACAGCATCGGACCGTCGCCGATCCAGTAGCTGAGATGACCGCTGACTGCCAGGCGGTCGTATAGCCGAGTCAGCCCGGGTCGGATCGCCTCTAATTCATCTTTCACGAGATGGTGGGCCGTGAGAAATGTGTGAGATGCCGCGCCCTGGATGAGCAAGTTCAGCGTCAGCCGCTTGTTGATTTGCTGGCGGACTTCATCCTCTGCGGCATGCAAATCGTCGGTGGCGTGTTCCCAGTGCTGCACGGCTCGTCGCTACGCTTTCGGCCGCGGCTCGGGGCGCTGATCGGGCCAATCGGGATTGAACGGGTCTAAATCCGGATCTCGCTGCGGCGGCGTGGCGGGCGCCGGGTACGGTTCCGTCTCCGGTTCCCGCGTCGGAGCATCCGGCAACGTTTCCGGCACAGGCGATGCGGTCGGCCGAGCCGCAATCGTCGCCGTGTCAATGAACACGACGCCGGCGCCAGGCGATTGCTCTGAGACGTTCACGGGGCTCGTCGAGTCGGTGATCATTTGCTCGTAGTTTGACGTGCTACAGTAACTCCAGCGCCGCCGCTTACCTGAGCAAACGGCGTCGCGTGACTAAAGACCATTCTACGCCGCCGCCCATTGAATGAAAGACGCTGCCCCACTGGCGCAGGGCGATTCATTTGTTGAAGCTGCGAATGATGTACGACGGGCCTCCGAGCCCGTCGACAATCCTAAATCGCCAATCGACGGGCTCCGCGGCGGCTCGGAGGCCCATCGTACAGAGGTCGCAGTGTGAAAAAGTGAACGTCCCTGCGGCGGTTAAGGCGCCAATTGATTGGCCAGCAGCCTGAGAGTAAGCTGCTTTCAAAGCAGCTTGCCATGAACCAACTCCAAACAGCAGCGTTTGAGCTTCGCCTGGATGATCTCAAGAGTCTAACCCGGAGAAAGGGCGATCTTGCGGGAACGTTGTTGGCAGCGTGCTCGGCACATGACGCAGATCCGGCGACTCAAGTTCGCGTCATCCGTTACCTCCTTGAATGCGGAGTTTCCGTTAACGAGACCGACAAGAACGGCGTAACTCCGCTGCACCGCGCTGTGCGATTTCGGAATTTGGACGCGGCACGACAACTGGTCGCTCAGGGCGCCGACGTAAATGCCCTTGACAAAAAGTCCAGGTCAACGCCACTGCATCGAGCGGTCACTAGCACAGGTGCGCCAACAACTGCTGGCAAGCTGGATTGTGCGATTGAACTTGCAAAACTTTTGCTGTCGAATGGTGCCGATCCACGAGTAAAGAACAAGAACGGAAAGACGCCTTTAGATTATGCTAAGAACGCGGATATGAAAGCCGTCCTTTCCAATCCAACGCCACACGACCAAGCAGTAAACTCGAGCGGCGGGTCGGGCGGGTTTTGAAACCTCCAAGTTATGAGCGGGTCTAAGTTGTGGGCGGGTCTCCAAGTTGTGGGCGGGTCTCCCGACCCGCCCACGCATTCGACCGAAGGTCTCCTGGACTGCGCCCTGTCCCGGATCACGTCCAATCAATCGCACTAATCATCACGTCACACGATTCCCTGCCGTCCGAAACATAATGTGCAGCGGAGGAAAACCGCCAATAGGCGGCCCGTGTTACCAGCCCCTTGCGATATGGGTTCTCGTGCAGGTAATCCAGCTTCTGCCGCCAGAACGATTCGCTATGGATTGCTTCCGGGTGACGGCTCGGTTGCCAAAACCGTCGTTCCCGATCCGCGGTCGAGCAGTCGCGTAAGGTCTCCAGAAAACATTTCGGCATGTGGCCCGCGCAATAATCGCTGAGCGCCCGGCCTGTAAACTTGCGAAAGTCCGTTAGGGATCGTTGCAGGCGCTCGTTGTCGAACGCCTTGTCGAAGAGAATAGCGTGCATGTGAGTCGGCATAATGACGTACGCGTTCGTACAAAGCCCCTTCTTTTCGCGACAGAAATTCAGGCTATCCGTGACGATCCGACAGGCTTCGTCGGAGACGAACACGGGGAGCCATTCCACAATGCTGTAGGTGACGTAATACACGTGTGCATCGCCCGTGATGCGGTAGCGTTCGCTGGTCATGGCTTTCTCCTGCGGGGATTGAGACCTGCGGTCGGGCACGTGGGGCGGTCGGGAGACGTCTCCGCAATTTATCGAGTGGATGAGCGCGACGCTAGTTCGCGAAACGCACCAAGTCGTTGACGCGAAGCCCGCCACGTGATATACAGCGACTCGTTCTAAGGAGACTAAGCATCCAACGGTTGCCTCCATTGCCCCATCTTTCTTTCTAGGAGAAGCATCATGCAGTCGAACAAACCATTCCTCCTCATCGGCCTCTTTGTCGGCCTGCTGAGTATCTTCCAGGTCAGCACGCTCGATGCTGACACCCTCAACGTGCCTGCAGATCACGCCACCATTCAAGCCGCGATCGATGCAGCCAGCGCCGGCGACACGGTGGTCGTGGAGGCTGGCGTCTACATTGAAAACCTGACGCTGAATAAGAGTCTGACCCTTGTGGGCTCGCACGAGGGCCAGGATGCTTGTGAGCGGGACGACGATGAATCGGACGAAGCCGTCATCGCAGCGATCAGCGGCACTTTGCTCGAACTTCAAAGCGGTTCCGCCGACTCGGTCATCGACGGCTTTACGTTTTCGGGCGGAACGAGAGGGATCGAGTCCACGAGCGGTCCGATTGACCGCGTGCAAATCCTTAACAACCGCATCGTCGGCTTCACCGGCAGCGGTCTCTTTCTGAACGATAACGGAGTCGACATCGTGATCGATCAAAATCTGGTCGACGCGGGCAGTCAGACCGCTGGGGGTGGCACCGTGCATTTCGATCAAGATAGTTTCGACGGCCTGCAATTCACGCGCAACTGTGTTCTTGGCGCGGGCGTCGGAACCGGGTTGTTCTCCGACGGCAATCGAAACATAGGCCTCAGTACGGCGGGCGCACCCCTGTTGGCCGAAAACCTCTTTGACGGATTTCCGACCGGCGTCAATCTCGGACGCAAATCGTTCGAAGACGGAGTCATTTTCGGAAATATGTTCAGCAATAACCTCTTTGATGGCTTGCAAGGCGGCCCAAAGAACACGCTGATTAGCGACAATACTTTCGATAACAACGGGCGATCCGGCCTGGCATTGACCGGGTTTGGCGGCGGCACCGACCCGGCGCGCGGCGCCCAAAACAATGACATTACTTGCAATCTGTTCACGAGCAATGGGTTTCTCACTGGCGGGGAGGCGATTTTCTTCACGGCCACGCAGTTCGCCGGTACCATCTCCTCGAACGTCGTCCACGACAACAACATCATTGGCAACAACGTCGGCGCAAGGTACAGCGGAAGCGAGACGATCAATGTCGAGGACAATTGGTGGGGCAGCGCCGCAGGTCCGTCGGCGCTCAGTAATCCTACGGGAACGGGCAACGCCGTCGTTGGAAGCGGAATTGATTTCGATCCGTGGCTGCTGGAACCAGCGGACTGCGGACCCATCCCAACCGACTCGGACGGTGACGGCGTTGATGACGAAGACGATCTGTGCCCCCTATCCGATTTCCGCCCGTTTGTGGATGTCGGCTCCGGTCCCACAAACATCGGCAATGCGTCGATCGGCGTCGATGAATTCGGCTGCACGATTCAGGATTATGTGAACGAGTGTGCGGCCG
>JBGTKH010000118.1:0-7756 GCA_041744735.1 Pirellulaceae bacterium
GTGATAGTTCATGCCGACTGTAATCATGCGAGAATCCCTGCTGAAAGTGTGGAAACGCGAGTGTCGCCAGGATCGCCCCGTCCCGACGTGAACAAGATCCTAACCTCCACCAGCCCCGCCGACAACTCGCCCGCCGCCGACTCAACCGCTCGACGCATGACCGTTGGGACTAGCCACGAATGGCATGGCCTCGTATTGTGTATACGATGAGCACTCCAACTAAACTTCCGTCATCCGGTTATCGGTACATCGCCAGCGTCCCTGGAGTTCGCAGCGGACAGGCTATCGTTGAGGGGACTCGAATCGGCGTGCATGACGTGATCGCCTTGCTGCAAACGGGTGAGTCGGTCGAGTCGGTTGTTGCGAACTGCTTTCCGACACTGACTCGCGCTCAAGTTTACGAATGCCTCGCGTACTTCGGTGCGAATCGCGAAAGTCATCGACGGCGATCGGCGAGATGAACCGGGATGACATCTTGTCGCCGATTGGTGACGCCCCGTTTTCTGGATTGATCGTCCTGGTGCGTCGCCCCCGCCGAGCCTTGGAACGAGCCGCCTTGTCCTTACGGCTAGCCACGAATAGCGTGACCTCGTATTCTGTTTGTCATGAGCCATGCGCATGGCTACTTCATTTGTGCTCGTCCCACGTTAGGTTAGGACCATCAAGCAAGAGCGGAACCGCATTCAGGATATTGCGGCCAAGAATGCCGTGGCTTTGGTCAATGATCAGAAATTGCCCACGGAATACTCGGCCAAGGAAGTACAGTTCCAGTCGAACCGACGGCGCATGACTTCGGGTGCCGTCGAAGCCTTCGATCTCATATTGCTCGCCACCTACTTCTGACTCAATCAGGTGCAAGATCGGTGCTCGCGGTAGCAGCGAGACATCCGCGCCGCTGTCAATCAGCATGTTTACATTCGGGACTGATTCACTACTGGCGGGAGAACGAACGGTCACCGCCGCGAGCGGCGCCGGCGGATCGAACATTGCCGCGTTATAGAGTGGCATCCGGCGCCTCGCTTATTTCCATTTCAAATTCGTTCGCCTGCTCGGGATGCACAAGGCGCGGGCTGTAGACGTGTCGCGGCTTCGCTCCTGTCGCGTCCGGCACGGTCACCAGAACTCGCGAGTTTTCAGACAATTGGACGTTCGCGGGAAGCTCGATCTTGCCGTTCACGACGGTGCATTCGTAGGTCGTGTTTCTCACTTGATTACTCCGTCGCAAAGTTTACGAAAATGCCCGGTTCGATTTCCATTATGCCGCAACCAAAGCAGATCGGCAACAACCTCGGTTCGCTCGCTCCAAGCAGCAAATCGGCCTGAATTACGTGCGTCATGCACGGGCGTTCGGACTTGACTTAACGTGTCGGCGGCCCGGAAGTCGGCTTCGGCCTTGGCGACCCATTCCTTGGTCAGGATGCAGCGGAAATGGCGGCAGCGTGGCGAGGTGAATCTTCGCGGCCTGATCCAACTGGTTGCGAGCCGGCATCACCACAAGAATATCCACATCGCGGTCGGCGTGCGGTTGGCCATAGGCATGCGAGCCAAACAGGATGATTTTCTCCGGCTGAAACTGTTCGGCGACCTGTCGCGCGAAACGTCGAATGACGCGCAAGGGCACATTCGCCCCACGATACCACGGCACTCTTCGGCGGTCGTTCGACGAAGTGCTGGTCAACCGCGTCGCGAATTTGGAGTTCGATGACCCGGTCACTTGCGAGTCGCGTGTTTGTTAGCCAGAGCGACTGTCAGTCGGGCCTGTCGTCGCGAGGCCGGCTTGTCCGTAATCACGATTTGGATGTCTTGGTCGAGCGCGTTGAGGAATCGAAACAGTCTGTCGGTCGAGAACTCCCGTAAGCGGCCCCTCAGAATCTTCGAGACCTTGGGCTGATCGATTCCCAAGACCGCTGCGACTTCCGACCGAGTCAGTCCCTTGGTCTTAATGACGTTCGTCAGTCGCTGAGCCAACCGAGACTTCAACAATGTCTGCGGCGCTTGCTCGTCACCGAGATCAACAAATACATTGCCACTGCCGGCTTCAACTATTGCGTTTCGTTTCATCACCACGTTATGTCAGTTCTGGCAACCTTCGGCAAGGAGTTTCGACGTCGGATGGCCCGGCGTTGGTCAAGCTGGGTGCCGGACGCACAAGAAAATGACGTCCTCGTGTCACGTCAGATGCAGACGGAAGCATGGCGTTCTTCTTCGAACACTCGAACCGTGAATGCCGAAAACTGGATCGGGGCCGAAGTCATAGACGAAGACGTTGGCGTCCAAGAAAACGGGTGCGCCAGAGGGAATGTCCTCAAATCTCATGGCGACTCCTGAACGCCGTACTCATCGTCTTCGGCGATCTGGCGGAGTACTTGTGGATCGCCGGTCCAGCCGATCAGTCCATAACTTTGCCGTGTTCGGCTCGTCGGCGGTTGGCCCGTTTGCGGTTGGATCGTCACGAGGACTCGCTCATGCTCTTTGAGCGGCAGCGCCGCGTCGAGCTTGAGAACACCGTCTTCATAGGTGGCTTCAATTTGTAACGACATGTGTGTACTCCAGTTTCGATGCACGGACAGACGTATGATAACCGAAATCGTCCGCAGCGTCATTCGGACTTGAAAGACGGAGGCCCCCGTCGCGCAAGAAATTCGCGGTCGAAAACGCCGCCCGTCGCGGAGCGATATTTGACGGCCGCCGTGGGTTTCAACCCACGGATGGCGATGACACAGGAATGATTCGTCGCGGAGCGACGATGGAATGCGGCGGCCAGCGGCGCAAATGAAACTGGTCGCCGATCATGCGGAGATGGTTGCAACGTCGCTCCGCGACGAGATCGTTTGACGTGATTGCCGACCGTGGGTTGAAACCCACGGCGACCTTCGGCCGTCGCTCTGCGACCGAGGGCTAGGTGGCCCGGCTCGGGCCGCCATAGAATTGAAGTTGAGGCGTGCCACTGCTTCGGAGTCCTCGGAGAAGCAGTGTGAACGGACGTTGACACTCCATCGGCACTGCTGCTCCGAAGAGTCCGATGCAGTTGAACGTCCAACGATGCTGGCGTATCAAGCAGGTCCACCCCGCCGCGTTTTCTCCGACGGACGACACGATGCTGCCGAAAACGATTGGAAGGAGAAACGTGTCAGCCAAGCTGGTCTTGATATCTTTGTTTCACTCGAGCCGCAGCCGCATTAACCTAGTATCGGGCGATGGCTCGAAGAACACTGCTTCACCGTAAACTCCGAAGCAGTGCCACCTCCTGTCGAAAGTCATGATTTAAGCCGAGCCACCCAGCCTTGTTCGCTTCCGCCAATTTGGAGCATCCCAAATCCGCGTTGCTTCAGAAGGAAGTTAATTACAATTCAGCGACCGCCGAACGAGCGAAGAAAATACAAACCAAGAGGTCCACTATGGTCACCAACGATATCTTCGTCAGCTTTCTGCACTGCAGGCGCAAGGCGTTCCTCCGCGCCGCCGGTACTCTCGGACGACCGACGAACATCGAGACGGTCCTACTCGACCTGGGGCGGGTCTATCGGCAGCAGGCGCTAGAGACGCTCCTCGCCCCGTACTGTGAGCAGGACGTCTTGCGCGATCCGCCTTTCCTGGAGGTGGCCCTGAAAAGCGCACCGAAGGTCATCGTCAACGCGACCGCTTTGGCCGATGGAACGTCATCACTGATCCAGGCTGCAGAGCGGATGAAAGGGAAGGGCCAGCGCGAGGCACCTGTTTATGCACCTATTCTCTTCGTGGTGAATGAGACCGTATCGCGCACGGACAAGCTGCTCCTCGCCTTTAACGCGCTGGCCTTATCTTCGGTTCAGGGTGTGTTGCCGCCAACCGGCAAGATCATTTACGGGAACCGCCACAGGGTGCTGAAGTGCAAAGTCGAGCCACTTGTCAGTGAAGTGCAGAAGGTGCTGGTGCAGGTCCAGGCTGCCGTGGCAGATGGCGCCGCCCCTCGCGTGACTTTGAACCGACACTGCAACATCTGTGAATTCCAAGCAGATTGCCAGCGACTCGCGGAGGAGGCGGATGACTTGAGCCTTCTGCGAGGCATGTCGGAGCAGGAAGTCGAGAAGCAGCGTAGCCGTGGCGTCACGACGGTCACCCAGTTCGCTTACACTTACCGACCTGGCCGTCGCGGCAAGCGAAAGACCGGCAAAGCCCGTAAGCATGACCACGCGCTCCAGGCCGTCGCCATTCGCGACAAGAAGGTTTACGTTCTCGATAGTCCGACGCTTCCACGCGCCCGCGCCGCTCTTTACCTCGACATCGAAGGCGTCCCCGACCAGGGCTACGATTATCTCCTTGGCCTCGTCGCTGTCGTGGACGACTGCACTACGACGCATTCCTTCTGGGCCAACGACCGCACGCAAGAAAAAGCCATGTGGGACGCTTGCAGCCGAATCATAAATGGCTTCGACGACTACACGCTGTACCACTACGGCGCATACGAACTGCGTTTCCTCGACCGAATGCGCCGCCTGACCGATGAGGAAGGAGCGGCGATGATCGACCGCATTCGCGCACGGTCGTGCAATGTGCTGGCCGCCATCTACTCGCACATCTATTTCCCGACACGGTCCAACGGGCTCAAAGACATCGGACCTTTCTTGGGGGCGACCTGGACAGCAGCCAACGCGTCGGGCATCCAGAGCATGGCATGGCGGCTCGGCTGGGAGTCGAGCGGGGATGAAACCCTCAAGCAGCAGTTGCTTCGTTACAACTTGGAGGACTGCCTGGCGCTCAGGCGGGTCGTCGAGTTCGTGCGGTCCGTCTGCGCTGGGGCGGGGCTAGGCGATGTCCCCGCAGTGGCGTCTGCCGAGGAACTCCAGAAGGAGACGGGATTCCGGTTTGGGAAGAACGAGTTCTTCTGCCCCGAGTTGGACGCGATTAACCGTTGTGCCTACGCCGATTACCAGCGGGACAGGGTCTACTTACGGACGTCGCCGGCGATGCGTAAGAGCCTCCAGCGGAAGCAACGTGCCGACAAGAAAAGGCTCAAGGTCAACCAGGAAATCAAGTGCGCGAGGCCCGAAGCGTGTCCCAAGTGTAATGGGACAAAGATGCATGTTTTCTCGCGTCGGATTCACCAAAAAGTCATCGCCGACCTGAAGTTCACTCCGTCAGGGGTCAAAAGATGGATCAGCCAATATAGTTCTGTGCGATACCAATGCGGGAACTGCAATAAGGCCTTCTTTCCAAACGGATATTACATCGCGCGACACGGCTGGGGCAACAACCTCTCTAGCTGGGCGATCTACCACCACGTCGCCCTCCGCCAGTCATATCATGATGTAACCCTGAGCCTCCACGATCTTTTTGGCTTCAACTTTCACAACACGATCCTCGACCAGATTACTGTCCGGGCGGCGGAGCAGTACAAGGAAACCTACGATCGGATGAAGGACAAACTACGGCGAGGGCCATTGATCCACGCCGACGAATCAAAGGTCCTCGTAAAGAGCGAGAGCGGCTATGTCTGGGCCTTCACGAACATGGAGGAGGTCGTCTACGTTTACACCCCAACGCGGGAAGGGACCATCCTGGAAGAGATGCTTGGTGGGTTCACCGGCGTCCTCGTCTCGGACTTCTATGCGGCCTATGATGCCCCGAAATGCCCGCAGCAAAAGTGCCTGATCCACTTCATGCGAGACGTCAATGACGATGTGTTTCACAATCCGTTCGACGAAGAGTTGAAGCAACTTGCCCAGAAGCTGGTCGGCGTGCTGAAGCCGATTATCGACACCATCGACAAGTTCGGCCTCACACAGCGGCACCTCCACAAGCACAAGAACGACGTGGACCGGTTCTTCCGCTTCCTCTCAGCCCAGTTGTATCAATCGGAAGCGGCGAGAAAGAACCAGAAGCGCCTACAAAAGTATCGGGACAAACTCTTCGTTTTCCTGGATCACGATGCCATTCCGTGGAACAACAACAATGCAGAAAACGCAATTAAATTGTTTGCATCCAGACGCAGGATTCTCGGTGCGTCGTCCTCTGAAAGAGGGCTGAGGGACTACCTGGTCTTTCTCAGCATTTACCAAACGTGTCGGCGCAAGAATCTGAGCTTCCTGCGGTTTCTCCTTTCCGGAAAGTTGGACATCGACGCATTCGCGGACGAGTCGGGCCGTTGAGGGTTCGTTGCCAGCCTTCTCGGCCGAGTGCTGCAGGCGCGGGGGCTTCGCTTGGTAATGTCTTTAATGCTCGGAAGGCACCCAACGCAACCAAGCCGCCATCAACCTGCAAGTCCGGTCGCTGTGACGAAGTACGCCGCGGCACTGAACAGCCAAAGGGCCACGATGGCGATTTCGTCCGAGTGCCCAAGGGGATGGCGATGGGCCAACCCGGCTTCTCCGCCCTGCGCTTCCAAGCTCGCGCGACCAATCCAATTCGCACCGACGCTGACGAGCACGATGCGGCCAGCGTCGTCGTAGGTTACTCTGACGCGCCGACGAAGTTGTGACATGGATCGGCCCGGGCGCGGCACAGAGTGCTTGCCTTCGCAGCTCCCCTTATCGCTTCTTGTCCGCGGACTTGCTGTCCGGCTTTTTGCCGCCCTTCTTCACTTTCATTTTCTTCTTGTCGTCTTTTTGGCGATTGTCACCCTTACCCATTGTTTTTCCTTTTCGCAGAGAATGTTGAACCGGCCTGAGTCGCGTGGCACTGAAGCGGTGAGTGGAGGCGGACATCGACGTTTCACGGCGTTCCAAACATACCACGGGGTGACGCCGGAAAACAATGGTCGAACGGCAGTGGTGGGTCGCCGTCAAACGCAAAACGCTGGGGTTCGACCGAGTCGTTCGCCAGGGAGTTGCGCGTGCGGGCACAATTGAGGTGGCTTGGCTATAATGAAGTGCGATCTACCAGTCGAATTCGAGGACCGTTGGGGAGTGCCATCATGCCGTCGCCGTTTCCGGGGATGGACCCGTTTTTGGAAGACCCGTCTTTCTGGCCGGACGTCCATCTCAACTTGATCGCCGAACTTCAGGCCGCCATCAATCAGCAGGCTCGCCCAAAGTACTTCGCGCGGGTCGAGCAGCGAGTCTACATCTCGGACGATAACGATCCGGGGCGGCGGGTCATCGTGCCCGATGTGCGAGTCGTCGAGAACCCTGAGGCGTGGCGATTCGGTACATCGGGACAGGCAGCCACGGCGACCGACGTAGACATGACCGAGCCCATCGTGGCGACGACGATTCTCGAAGAGCAGATCGAAGAGGCGTACCTCGCCATTATCGACGCACAGTACCGGCAGGTCGTGACCGTGATTGAAGTCGTCAGTCCGACGAACAAGGTTGCGGGCGCGCGCGGGTTGGACAGCTATCGCAAGAAGCGAAGCGAGGTGTTGTCGTCCCCCAGCCACTTTGTCGAGATCGACCTGCTACGCGACGGGCAGCCGGTGGTCACGGGGGATTTCGTGCCGCCGGCCGATTACTACGTTCACGTGTCGCGCGTCCAGATGCGTCCGTCGGGACATGTTTGGCCGATCCGCTTGCCGCAGCGCTTGCCCATCATCGCGGTCCCGCTCCGCGTCCCAGACCCCGATTTGAAGATCGACTTGCAGTTGTTGTTGACCGCCGTCTACGACCGCTCGGGCTACGACCTCGACACGAACTATCGGATCGAACCGACACCTCCGCTTCCCGATGCCTATCGTGAATGGGCCGACCGCCTGCTGCGAGAGAAGGGCTTGCGCGACAGCAGCAATCCCTCGCGGGGATGAGTCACTTCCTCGGCCTGCCTATCCACGACGAAGTTCAAC
>JBGTKH010000119.1:0-4881 GCA_041744735.1 Pirellulaceae bacterium
ACGATTCGTCATATATCACTATTTGCGGAAGAAAACCAAAACATCATTTTTGTGCAGATAACAAAGGTGTAAGGGGGTTCTCGGCATAATTGAATAGCGCCAGGGAGCTAGGCGCTTTGAGGTCGTGGCCTTCGTCGTCGCCAGCAAATGCCTTTTTCACGGAAAGGAATTGTTCCTCGCAACGGCAGAATGCCTCGACAATGTTGGGATCAAAGTGCGTGCCGGCCCCTTCGACAATGATCGAGCGGGCTTTGTCGTGGCTGAAGGCGGGTTTGTAGACGCGTTTTGTTGTGAGTGCGTCGTAAACATCGGCCAGGGCAACGATGCGGCCGGAAAGCGGAATTTGGCCGCCTATCAACTTGCATGGGTAGCCGGTGCCGTCGAACCGCTCGTGGTGGGTCCAGGCGATTTCTCGAGCCATCAACAGAAAGCTGGCTTCGGGATGGGCGCGGGCCACTGCGTCCAGCGTCTGTCCACCGATGGCGGCATGTTGTTTCATGACTTCGAATTCGTCGGCGCTTAACCGTCCCGGCTTCAGCAGGACATGGTCGGGGATCCCAACCTTGCCGATGTCATGCAGCGGACTTGTGAGGTGAATCATCTGCACGAAGTCAGCGTCGATCTCACTTCCGAACACGTTGCGCTGCATTAAGTCTTCGGCAATCACGCGGCAGTATTCTCGGATGCGTTCCAGGTGCGCGCCGGTTTCCGGATCGCGCGATTCGGCAAGTTTCGCGAGGCTGAAGATCGTTAGGTCGCGGCTGGCCAGAGCCAGAATGCGTTCCCCTGCCCGCAGCCGAACGCACAGCTCTTGCGGTTGGAATGGTTTGCTGATGAAATCATCCGCGCCGGCTTTCAGACCGTCGACGATGTTTTGAGTGCCGGTGCGTGAAGTCAGCAGGATCAAGTAGACGTAGCCGCCGCAATGCCGCTGGCGGATTTCTCGGCACAGCTCGACGCCCGTCATTTCCGGCATTTCCCAGTCGGACACCACCAGGCGGTACTTGCCTGTCTGGACCAAGGAAAATGCTTCCCGCCCGGTGCGCGCGATGTCACATTCGTAGCCGAACGACCCTAACGAGTTCTGCAATAGTTCGGCGGATATGTCGTCATCTTCAGCGATTAGGACACGCACGATAATTCTCCGGTGGTGAAGCACGGGCAGGGTCGGATAACATTGCACTCGAGAAACTGTCGGCCGAGGAAAGCAACTCCGCCAGATAACCGCCAAGCAGCTCCCACTCGGCGCGGAGCTGCTCAAGGTGATCGGGAACTTCGGACAAATTTTCGGACCTGCCAAGCTGTTCGATGGTGGCCACGACCTCGCGCAAGCGCGTGGCCGCGACGCTGGCCGATGCTCCCTTCAACCGATGAGCAACTTGCGCGATGTGCCGCGCGTCGGCGGATTCTAGACCGGCTGCTAACTCGTCGAGATCCTTGCCGGCTTGCTGATGGAATTTGACGAGGATGCGCTGAACGAAGTCGAGGTTGCCCATGCAGCGAGCGATGATGTCGTCCAGGTCAATCACCGTTGAGTTGCTGTCTGAGTCGGGGCGTGTGCTAATGGCAGCGAATTCGCAGGGCGCTGTGCCCGTCGACTGTCGGTGATCTTGACCAAAGAAACTGCCCATCGACTACCCCTTGTGCCACTTTGGTAGATCGCCAACTGTATTGCTTCCGCGTTTTGAACGTCGACGGGGCATTCGACGGACGGTGTTCAAAAGGCGTGTGAGGCGTTACCAAGTCCTGACGGAATTCGCCATCGACCGATTGCCGCGCCGAGGAAATTCTGTCTGCTCGACTCTAGCTCACGTACACGTTGCGAGCAAACGAGATACCGCAACGGCCACCACGAGTGACAAGGGTCTGTCGGGCGCCCCTCCCATGAGGCCATCCGCTTCGTTGGGATAACTCACGTAGGCGAGTCACTCCGATTGTGATTGTTTGTACGACGGGACTCCGAGATTCGCCATTCGCAGTCTCGGAGCGTCCGGGCTGCGTGAAATTGCAGCGCACGGAAATGCCTTCTGTTCACGACAAGGTTCGAAAACCATAATAGACGTTTCGCGGGACGTGCTGTTGTGCTTGCCGTGACCGCGCATGACAAGGAGCTTGCTAAATTTGAGGACGAATCTCATGGCAAAGAACTGGAACATTCCCCTCCGCTGGCAACACTGCGGGGCAACCGTGGCCGCGGCTTTCTTGCTGCTGGCTGCGACCGTGGAAAGCAGAGCGGAAGTGATTACGCTGCGCAAAGGGGATCACATTTGTTTGGTGGGCAACGCGCTCGGCGAGCGATTGCAGTTTGCCAACGATTGGGAGACGTTGCTCTACCAGCGGTTCCCCGAACATGAACTGGTCGTGCGGAATCTGTGCATTCCCGGCGACGAGCCGTTTCATCGCGACCGGTCGTTGAACTTCGGCAGCCCGGATGACCATCTGCGGCACAGCAAGGCCGACGTGATTCTATTCTTCTTCGGCTTTAACGAGTCGTTTGCAGGCAAGGTCGGCGTCGCGGCGTTCGCGGCCGATCTAACGCGGCTGGTCAACGAAACGAAGACAAAGGATTACAGTGGCAAGGGGCCGCCGCGCATGGTGCTGGTCTCGCCGATTGCTCACGAGGATCTGGGGGACCCGCACATCACCGATGGCACGATGCACAACGTCGAACTCCAGCGTTACACCGATGCTATGCGCAAGGTGGCCGAGGACGCCGGCGTTGGGTTTGTCGATTTGTACTCGCCGACGAAAACGCTGTTTGAATCAACCGAGCAGAACTTGACGCTGAATGGCGTGCACCTCAGTGACGACGGATACAAGGCTCTGGCTCCGATTCTCGACCGGGCCTTGTTTGGCGATGCCGCTAATAATTTGTTTAACGGCAAGCCAACGGCGAATGCGGGCTCTAGGAATGACACGGAAAATGAGAAGCGAAACAACGCGGTCGCCGTTGGCTTGCCGTTAAACGAAAGGTTGAAAGCCGAAATTGACGACAAGAATTTCCACTGGTTTCATCGCTATCGCGCTGTGAACGGTTACTCGATCTGGGGCACGCGCGGCGAGGCGGGCTTCGACGGCACGTATCGCAACCGCGACGTGATGGAACGCGAACGGGCGATCCTGGACGAGATGTGCGCCAATCGCGACCGCCGCATTTGGCAGATCGCTCAAGGCCAGCAGGTGCCCGACGCGGTCGACGACAGCAACACGCTGCCGTTTCTGACCACGAAGACCAACGTCGGCGGTGACAACGATCCGAATCGCAAGACGGGGAAGCTAGGGTCGCTCAATTACATTCCCGCGGCCGAACAACAGAAGTTCTTCACGTTACCTCCCGGCTACGAAATCAACATCTTCGCGACGGAAGAGGATTTCCCTGAACTGGCGAATCCGGTAGCGATGAACTTTGACAGCCGGGGTCGCATGTGGGTCAGCACGATGCCGTCGTATCCGCAGTGGCAACCCAAGACGCCGATGGACGACAAGCTGCTAATCCTGGAAGACCGCAACCACGACGGCCGCGCGGAACTCTGCAAAGTGTTTGCCGGCGGTTTGCATCAGCCCACGGGGTTCGAGTTGGGCTACGGCGGCGCGTTCGTTGCCAAGCAGCCGGACGTGTTGTTCCTGAATGATACCGACGGCGATGATCGGGCCGACGTGCAACTTCGCCGCTTGATCGGGTTCGACACAGCCGACTCGCATCATGGCCTGGCGGCGTTTGAATGGGGGCCGGACGGCGCGTTGTATTTTCAGGAAGGAACGTTCAAACAATCGCAGGTCGAATCTCCATACGGCCTGTCGCGCCTGGGCGATGCCGGCGTCTGGCGTTACGAACCGCGGACGGAACAATTCGGCGTACACGTGTCGCTGGCGTTTGCGAATCCCTGGGGACACGTGTTCGACCGCTGGGGACAGAACTTCATCGCCGACGCATCGCCCGGTGATAATTTCTGGGCCACGCCGATCTCCGGGCACGTCGAATTCCCCGACAAACATCCGGGCGGCGGGCGGGCCGGGCATTTGGATTGGGGCGGGTCAAAGAGCAACCGCAGCTATCCCACGTTCTTCACGAAACGCATCCGGCCGTCGTCGGGCTGCGAATTCGTGTCGAGCCGCAACTTTCCGCCGGAGGCTCAGGGAAACTATCTGGTCAACAACGTAATCGGCGATTTGGCGGTGCTGCAGCACACAGTACACGAAGAGGGATCGGGATTCGGCGCCAAAGAAATCACGCCGCTGGTCACGTGCGATCACGGCAACTTCCGGCCGGTCGATTTACAGTTCGGCCCGGACGGGGCGCTGTACATCGTCGATTGGCACAACGCACTGATCGGCCACCTGCAACACAACCTGCGCGACCCCAGCCGCGATCACAGCCACGGTCGCATTTGGCGCGTGACGTACAAGGATCGCCCGCTGGTCACGCCGCCGATAATCGCCGGCCAGCCGGTCGAGGCACTGCTGGAGTTGCTGCGCGAGCCGGAAGACCGCACGCGATATCGAGTGCGACGCGAACTGGCCGAGCGGGAGACGACACAGGTGGTCGAGGCGCTGGAGAGTTGGATCGCGAGTCTCGCGCCGAGTGACCGGCAGTACCAACATCTGCAGCTCGAAGGGTTGTGGGTTTATCAGACGCATAATGTTGTCAACGAAGATCTGTTGAAGCGGCTTCTCGACACGCCGGATTATCGAGCGCGCGCCGCGGCGACTCGCGTGTTGTGCGAGTGGCGAGACCGCGTACCCGATTCGTTCGACTTGCTCGCGGCACGGATTCGCGATACGCACCCGCGCGTGCGGCTGGAAGCGGTGCGTGCGTGCAGCTTCATCAAGTCGCCGAAGGCCATCGAACTGGCGTTGGACGTGCTGAATTACGACATGGAC
>JBGTKH010000120.1:0-7715 GCA_041744735.1 Pirellulaceae bacterium
GGCTGCGGGAATTCGACAACTGGCTCATCAGACGATCAGCCGAAAGGCGTCGTGCTGCTGCGCTACAACCCCGGCAGCGAAAGCACCACGCAGCGCGAAGAGGGTTTTCTGAAGGCGTTGAAAGACAACTTTCCCGAGGTCAACGTAATCTCGTCCGACCAGTACTCCGGCACAACCGGCGAGTCGTCGGTGGCCAAGGCATCGCAAATCCTGATCAAATTCGGCGACCGCATCGAAGGCATCTTCGCCGTCTGCGAACCGAACGCCAACGGTACGCTCAAGGCTTTGGAAAACGCCGACATGGCGAAGCGCGTGTACTTCGTCGGCTTCGATCCAAACGAGCGGATGGTGCAGGCCATGCGCGAAGGCAAGATGCATGGCATCGTGTTGCAAGATCCGGTGAAGATGGGTTACCTGGCTGTGAAGACGATGGTCACTCATCTCGAGGGAGAGAAAGTCGAGAAGCGAATCTCGACCGGCGAGTATCTGGCGACGCCCGAGAACATGGACACCGACGAAATGAAGCGGCTGCTCAACCCGCCTAAGTTTTCCGGCACCGCCAATGTGCCCGCCGATCCCAAGTACCGCATCGCCGTGATTCCGAAAGGGACGACTCACGAGTTTTGGCTGTCGGTCCACTACGGGGCTCAGCAAGCGGCCGACGAATTGGGCCACGTCGAAATTCTCTGGCTAGGTCCGCAGAACGAAGGCCACGTCAGCGAACAGATCAAGATCACGCAATCCTTCGCCGCCAAAGGCGTGCACGGCATCTGTCTGGCCCCGAACGATTCGCAAAGTCTGGTCGGCGCTGTACGCGAAGCCAAAGAAAAAGGCGTTCCTACGGTCATCTACGACAGCGGACTGGACGCCGACCCCGAACTGTACGTCAGCTACGTATCCACCGACAATTTTGTAGGCGGCCAACTCGCCGGCAAGCGGCTGGGCGAATTGCTCACCGAGACGACGCCCGCCGAGTAAATTCGGGGTAAGTTCACGACGCGGTGGGGTAAGCATCCTGCTTGCCAATTCGATCCCCACCATTGAACGCAAGCTGGAAGCTTACGCCACGTAACCGGCCGACCTCAAAATCAACGACTCGATGTCCTCTCCCAAATCACAAGACACTCTGCCTCTGTTGCGGATGGAAGACATCCGCAAGAGCTTCGGCGCAACGTGCGCGTTGCGAGGCGTGTCGATGGAAGTGCAGCGCGGCGACGTGCTGGCCTTGATCGGCGAAAACGGCGCTGGCAAAAGCACACTGATGAAAATCCTCAGCGGTGCCCTGCACGCCGACGCGGGACAAATTCTGTTGGACGGTCAGCCGTTCCGCGCGGCCGGGCCGTTCGATGCGCGCCGCGCTGGCGTAGCGATGATTTATCAGGAGTTGAACTTGGCGCCGGACTTGAGCGTCGAGGACAACATCATGCTGGGCCAGGAGGTGCATCGCTGCGGCGTGTTGAATCGCCGGGCTCAGCACGAGCGCGTACAGCGGGCGCTGAAACTGTTGGGCCACCCGGAATTGCGCCCTGAGACGCCGGTCCGCGCGCTTTCCGTTGGCGCCCGGCAACTGGTCGAGATTGCTCGCGCGCTGGTCATGCAAGCCAAATTGATCGTGTTCGACGAACCTACCAGTTCGCTGGCTCAGCATGACGTCGAGCACCTGTTCGACGTCATTCACAAACTGCAACAGTCACAAATCGCGATCATCTACATCAGCCACTTCCTGGAAGAGATCCGTGAGGTCTGCAACCGCTACACCGTGCTGCGCGACGGCCTGCTGGTGGGCAGCGGCGATTTGCGCGGCACAACCGAAGAGCAAATCGTTTCGCTGATGGTCGGCCGCAGCGTCGATGAACTGTTCCCAACCGTGCCGCACACCGCGGGCGATGTGATCCTGTCGCTGGAAGGTTTGTCCGGCCGCAAGATTCCGCAGGACGTCAGTTTGCAGCTTCACCGCGGCGAAATCCTAGGCATCGCCGGACTGGTCGGCGCCGGCCGCACCGAGATGCTGCGCGCGGTCTTCGGCCTCGACCCGGTGACCAGCGGCAAAGTTCGGCTGTCGGGCAACGTTCCGCATCACTCGCCGCGCGCCCGCATCCGCGCGGGTTTGGGTTTCGTCTCGGAAGATCGCAAGGGAGAAGGGCTCGCGCAATCGCGATCGATCGCTGACAATGTTACGTACAGTCACCTCGCTCCGTTCAGCACGCTGGGTTGGCTCAACCTGCGCCGCCGCCGCCAAGCGGTCGAAGAGCGCATGCGGCAGATGCAGGTCAAAGCCGTTTCGCCCGATCAGTTGATTGAAACGCTGTCGGGCGGCAATCAGCAGAAAGTGGCGCTGGCCCGCATCCTGCACCAGGACGCCGATGTGCTGTTGCTCGACGAACCCACGCGCGGCATCGACGTCGGGACCAAGTCCGAAATTTATCGCTTGATCGGCACACTGGCCGCGGCGGGAAAAGCGATTATCTTTGTCAGTTCGTACCTGCCCGAATTGATGGCCGTGTGCGATCGCATCGGCGTGATGGCCCGCGGCCGGCTGCGCGAAATCCGGCCGGCCGGCCATTGGACTGAAGAAGACGTCATGACCTGTGCGATCGGTATCGACGAATGATCATGAGCAGCCAGTCAAAATCAGCCGCCGCGCCGAGCCGCTCGACCCGCCTGCTGAAATCCGCGTGGGGCACGCTGGGTCCGCTGATGGCTCTCGTCTGCGTGGTGTTGCTGCTGGGCCTTACCGATTCAGTGTTCGCGGACGGAACATTTTTGCGTGCGGACAATCTACGGACGGTCACGATCCAAACGTGCGTCGTGGCCGTCGCTGCGCTGGGCATGACCGTGATCATCATCGCGGGCGGAATCGACTTGTCAGTTGGTACAGCGCTGGCGCTGAGTGCCACGATCCTGGCGTTGGGAGTCGAGAAGGACGTGGCGTTCATGGCTCAATACGGCGACAACTTCGCCGGTGCGTCGCAGAAGCTGGACGAAGCACAAAAGAAACTCGCCGAAATGCGGCAAGCGGGCGAAAACCAGCAGATCGCAATTTGGCAGGAGGAAGTGAAACGCCGCAACGCGTGGCTGCTGGACATCGCCAAAGTTAAGCTGGATGCCACGAGAAGCATCGTCGCATCCGCCGGCCCGCCGGCCGCCGCGGCCCGCCGGGCTTACGAAGCCGCGCCGGATGGCGATCGCAAGACGCGGCTGAAACGACGCATGGAACGGCTGGAAGATGAACAGTTGCGGTGGCGGCGTAATGTCGTCAAGACCGAACAAAAGATCGCCAAGTTGGCCGACCTCGATTTCCGCCCCAGTTCCGATTTCGAGTGGCACATCGGCATCCCGAACTCTTCGGCGACGGCTCCGCTTGCAGTCGCACTGGGCATTGCGATGGGGATGCTGGCCGGGTTGCTCAACGGCCTATTGATCAGCGGCCTGCGCGTCGTGCCGTTCATCGTCACGCTCGGCACGATGACGATCTTCGTGGGAGCCGGCAATTGGATTTCGGGCAACAAACCGATTCGCCCGGTCGAAGCGGACCAAGTGCCGTTCTGGCTGCAGGACATGGTCAGCAATTCGACCAACGCCCTCTGGTTCAACACGTTTCCAACCGGTGTGTGGCTGGTGCTGGTGCTGGCCGTGATCGTGTCGCTGATTCTGCGCTATACCGTGTTCGGCCGCTATGTGTTCGCGCTGGGATCGAATGAAGCTACCGCGCGGCTGTGCGGCGTCAACGTCCCGCTGGTGAAAATCTCGCTGTACACTTTGGCCGGCGTGCTGATCGGCATCGCCGGCGTGTGCCACTTCGCCACCGAATCCACCGGCAACCCCAGCTCCGGCCTGGGTCTGGAACTAAAGATCATCGCCGCCGTCGTCATCGGCGGCGGCAGTCTCAGCGGCGGCCGCGGTTCCGTCCTCGGCACGCTGGCCGGCGCCGCCATCATGCAAGTCATCGACAACGGCTGCACCCACCTGGAACTGGACGTCTCGATCAACCAAATCGTCCTCGGCGCCATCATCATCAGCGCCGTAACCATCGACCAAATCCGCCAACGCCGCTTGTTCGCCAGCGATTGATCGTCCAAACGGCTTTCGGTGACGTTTCTATTCGTCACAAACAGGGGACATTTCGATTCGCGCATGACACGGATTTCAGCAGATCTGATTGCCAAACACGTCGGCTGTCGGGTAAGTTGAAAGCCGTCACTTAAAAGAAAGTAATGTGGCGAAGCTGGTCACGATTCATTTTTTCGACGAGGAATGAAGTCAGCAAAGCGCATCGATGGAAAGCGATTGAAGCGAATGCGGTTCGTTCAAGGCGGTCGATTTGTGGTCGCCGTCGAGGTGGAAATGGTTGTACCTCCGGATGATCCCAGCGAACCGTGTTACGAAGCAGAAACAGTCGAGTTTCTCAAAGAAGTTTCGGAGCGGGCGGCACAACGGGATACCGCTTGGCTGCTTGAGCGAGGAACGCTATACGAACTTGTGGAACTGTAACGAAATCGAATTCATAGGTGTAAGATGTCGCGATGCAATCGTCGCCAGTGGCTTCACGCCGCAGGATTGGGGCTGCTGGGTTACAGTGCCAGCGGCTGGTTGCCGGCGTGGGCCGAGCAGCTTGCTCAGAACCCGATCCGCCGCCGGCATTGCGTGCTGCTGTGGATGACCGGCGGGCCGACGCAGACCGACACGTTCGACATGAAGCCGGGTCATGCAAACGGCGGCGAGTTTAAGGAGATCGAGACCAGCGTGCCGGGGCTGCGGTTCAGCGAACATCTGCCGCAGCTTGCCAAGCAGGCCGACAAGCTGGCGGTAATTCGCAGCCTGAGCACCAAGGAAGGCGACCACGGCCGCGGCACGTACCTGATGCGCACCGGGCATCAGCCGATGGGGCCGATCCGCTATCCGACGATCGGCTCGTCGCTGTCCAAGGAATTGGGCAACGAAGCGGACGCGGTGCCGAACTACGTGAGCATCTCGCCGTACCGCGCCTTCAATCAAACCGCGTTCAGTCCCGGATTCCTCGGTCCGAAATACGCGCCGCTGACTGTCGGGGCGACCGACGTGTTCCAAGCCGCTCAGCAGCCACCGGCCGATGGCTACGCCGAATTGCGAGTCGATGATCTGCAGCCGGCCAACGGCGTCGGCGCCGAGCAGTTCGACGGGCGGCTGGACTTGTGGCGGTCGCTGCAGGATGGTTTCCTGGCCAAACATCACGGCGGCGCGCCGCTGGCTCACGACACGGTTTATCAGCGGGCCGTGCGGATGATGCAAAGCGAAGCCGCCCGCGCGTTTGATCTGGCGGAAGAGTCCGCCGACGTGCGCGACGCTTACGGCCGCGGGCGGTTCGGCCAAGGTTGCTTGATGGCTCGGCGGTTGATTGAACGCGGCGTATCGTTTGTGGAAGTGTCGCTGGGCACGTTCGGCGGCGGTTCGCTCGGCTGGGACACGCACCAAAACAACTTCGCGACCGTGAAAAGTCTCTCGGCCGAGTTGGACGCTGGCTGGGCGACACTGATGCGCGAATTGGACGAGCGCGGCTTGCTGGATTCGACCACGATCCTGTGGATGGGCGAATTCGGGCGCACGCCGAAAATCAATCCCAACGGTGGCCGCGACCATTTTCCGGCCGCGTGGACTTGCGTGTTAGCGGGCGGCGGCATCAAGGGCGGGCAGGCTTACGGCAAAACTAGCGACGACGGCACCGAAGTCGTCGAAGGCAAGGTGGACGTGGGCGATGTGCTGGCCACGTGGTCAACCGCGCTCGGCGTGTCTCCCGATCACCAGAATGTCTCCGAAATGGGTCGGCCAATTCGGATCGCGGAAGGGAAAGCGATTGGGGAAGTATTGGCGTAACGGGTTCAGGGTTCAGAGGTCAGAGGTCAGAGGTCAGAGGTCGGAGGTCGGAGGTCGGAGGTCGGAGGTCGGAGGTCGGAGGTCGGCGTTGCGAATTCTGGGTACTGAGTACTTGGTACTGGGTACTCTGCGGGTGCTTGGACCGTTGCAACCAAAAGGAGATTGTCCTCTGTACCGCACTTCTTGCATTGTCGCGACTGAGCGTTATGATCGAGCATCGTGATCGCATCGCGTAGTGCCCTCTCTCTGGAAAGATCTCTGCCATGAAGCTCGGTCTAATCAACTCCGCATGGGTCCAGGCACAGCAGCCGATCGACTTCGGGCTGCGGAAAACGAAAGAAATCGGCTTCGACACAATCGACATTTTCACCGATCCGTTGGACATGGACGTGATCGAGCGGCGGCTGATTAAGGACGAGTGCGACCGGCTGGATTTGCCCATTGTGTCGATCGCCTGCGTCGCCGTGGGACTGATCGATTTCAATCCCAGCGTGCAAGAGTTTCACATGGACCGCATGCGCGCGTACTTGGATCTGGCCTACGAATACGAAGCCAAGAACGTGCTGCTGGTGCTGGGTGAATACATTTGGAACCGGGAAGTGATCCCGCCGCAGGAACAATGGGACACGGCGGTGCGCAACTGCCAGCATCTGGGCGAATACGCGGCCGAACTCGACGTGCAGATCGCGCTGGAACTGGAGCCGTTCGCGCTGTCGCTGCTGAACAACGTCGACAGCATGGTCCGTTTCATCGACGAAGTGGACCACGAATTCGTGCACGCTAACATCGACATCTCGCACCTGCTGCTGGCCGGCGTGAAGCCCGAAGAGCTGCGGCGGCTGAAAGACAAAGCGATCCACGTGCACATCTCCGACTGCGACGGGAAAAAACACGGCGACCTGCCGCCCGGCCGCGGCGTGGTGCCGTTCGAACCCTACTTGAAAGAAATCAAAGACCTGGACATCGACGGCGCCATCTCCATCGAACTGGAGTATTCACCCGAACCGGACAAGATCGTGGAGTGGGTTGAAGAAGCTTACCGCGAGACGGATAAGCTGCTGCAGGCCGTGGGGCTGCGCAGCTAAACAAGCTGCGCAGCGAACGTATTCGCTTTAAGAGAGCCGCTTCGGAATTTCCGAACTCTTCTGTGTAGATAGCTTGCTGATTCGCGGCGTCGGCGAATTCCAATTGCGTGCCTTGACTTCACGCACTTCATCGCGGGCGTCGAGGTACAGTAGGTAGGCAATGAATGCAGCGATCAGACACGGCACCGACAAGACCGCCATCGAGGGAAAGAAGGCAAGCACACCTGCAACACTACTCAATGCAAGCGCAATTCCAAGCCGCACTCGCTTCCAACGATTGACTCGACTTGCAAACGAAGCGTTCATCTCGGACGCCGATTTAACCGAAGCGTCATTTCGGGTTGAGCTTGTCTCCATCACGACCCTCCTTCCTGCGAAAACCGATTTTGTCAAACGCTTCTTGGCTGGCTCGCCCTTTCGCAAACCAAACGGCTAACTCGAGGAACTCTTTGATCTGGCTCGGCTCAAACCCGGCCTCGCTGAGTTTCGTCGCCGCCAAAGCATTCCAATCGTCATCGGTGAGTTCTTCCAGTGCAAACTCAGCCTGCGCCCAGGCGCGAATTAAACCCTCGAAGGTATGCCATCGGCGACGCTCCCAGTAATACCTCGCAAAATAGATGGCCAACGGCACGAGGACGGCTGAGGTGGTGACCAAAATCCGGGCGCGCCCAGGGCTTAGTTTTGACCGGGTTGATTGGTTTCGAATTGAATTGGCGTTTGGTAGCCGATGCTGGAATGCTTTCGCTCGCGGTTGTAGTAAGCGAAGTACTCAGCCAGTTC
>JBGTKH010000121.1:0-4389 GCA_041744735.1 Pirellulaceae bacterium
CCAATTCACGTTGGCGTAAATCACGGACAATATCTCTATCGCAATCCTTTACCCATCTGCCCTGAAGCTGCGGCGGTGCTTCAGTAGTGAATCTGCCGTCTGGGGCGACTGGACACAAGAGAATTGGCACGGCACCACCCACGAATTGGTCCCTTTCTCGAAGAAGCACATTGAAATCCTCTTCGCCGAATGCAGGAGCAACGTGAACAATGCCCGTTCCCGCATCCGTCGTCACGAAGCTTGCTTCGACGACACGCCACGCCGTCTTTAAGTCGGTTCCATCGCTTAGCCGTCCAGGGAGCGGGTTTTGGCGAAAGTAATACTCGAAGGGAGGGAAATACTCGAGTTTCTCCAATTCCTTGCCAGAATACGTTTGCAGAACACGTAGGCTCTTCGCGGCCTTAATTGAGATTTCTTTGACCAGACTTGACGCCATCAGTAAGCATCGTCCGGTTTGAGCGTCTTCAGCAAGCGCGTACTCGACCTCGCCATTCACGGCAAGGAATTGGTTCGCCGGTAAAGTCCACGGCGTCGTTGTCCAGACAAGAAAGGAGACATTCCTCTGCTCGAAGCCTTTCAGCGACGTACGGGCTGCAAGCGGGAAGCGGACGTAGACGCTGGGGTCGGCCACTTCGCGATAGCCTTGGCCGACTTCGCCGCTGCTGAGCGCAGTGCCGCCTTGTGCCCACCACCAGACGATCTTGTGGCCCTGATACAACAGCCCGCGGTCGAACAGGTTTTTCAGTGACCACCAGACGCTCTCGACATAGCTCTGGTGATACGTGACGTACGCCTCGTCCAGGTGAATCCAGAAGCCCAGCCGTTCGGTCATCCGTTCCCACTGCTTCATGTAACGCCAGACGCTCTCCTGGCATTTGTGGATGAACGGTTCGACGCCGAAGGCTTCGATTTCTTCCTTGGCGTGAATGCCCAGCTCTTTGCAGACTTCGACTTCGACCGGCAGGCCGTGCGTGTCCCAGCCGCCCTTTCGTTCGCAGAGATATCCGCGCATCGTGCGGTAGCGCGGGAAGAGGTCCTTGATGGCTCGCGTCAGGCAGTGCCCGGGATGCGGCATGCCGTTGGCCGTGGGCGGGCCTTCGTAGAACACGAACTTCGGCGCACCGGCCCGCCGCTCGAGCGACTGTTCGTAGATCCGCCGCCGCTTCCAGAATTCGAGGACTTCTTGTTCCAGGTCCGGGAACTTGACTTGGCTGGGTACCGGTTTGAACATCAGCTCACAGTTACTCGACTTCGTCCAATTCCTCGTCTTCTTCTTCGTCCGCGGGCTCCACGTCGGAATCAACGACGAGTTCCACGACTTTGGCGACATCGTCGTCTAGTTCCTCGTCAACAAGATCGTCGCCGGTTTCGACGTCACCTGTATCGTCGTCGAAATCTTCTTCGTCGTCGTCCAACTCCTCTTCAAAGTCGTCGTCGAAGTCGTCGTCGAAGTCTTCCTCGTCGAAATCGTCGAGGTCCTCTTCGGCCGTTTCGACCAAGTCCGATGCTTCGCCATTCAAGCGGTCGTCGCCGTCGAGCCAATCGTCTTCGGATTCGTCGTCCGCGTCCGGCGTCGCACCAGGATCCGCTGGCGCCGGCCAATCGTCGTCTTCAGGCCGATTCGTCATCTCCACCACCTCACGAAAACGGGGGTAAACCCTGACTTCGTATTGGAATATACAAAAGCGAACTTGATTGGGTAGTGGACGCCGGCCAGTTTGTCAAGCAACCGGCAGCGGACCAAAAGAAAAGTGGGCAGGGCCAATCAACGCGATCGACCCTGCCCAACACGGGGGTGAGAAAGCCGTAGATGATCAAGCCGAAGACCGTAGCCGTCGGCCTGTACTTCTACACTATGCCGCGCTGGCCAACTGTCAAACTGAGTGCGTTAGCCAAACTGCATAAGTTCTGCCGATTTTTCGCGGCCGAGCGCGGTGATGCGGGTTGCACAGGTCGTAGGGCGCTGCAACCAACTCGTTTAACCCGTAGCCGAAGGCGAGGGCGCCGGAGACGAGGAGGGCGATCCGTGCCTCGCCCTCGCCTTCGGCTACGGGTTAAACGAGAGTGACCCACGGCATCGCCGTCGATCAATGCCCGCTCAATCAATTGCCTCGCCTTCGGCTACGGGTTAAACGAGAGTGACCCACCTCGCGGTTTATGATTGAGGCGTTGAGTGCGTGGATCGCGGCGTGCTGGACGTACCGACATTCGGTTTGGACGAGCGCTGTTCGTCGGCCGATGTGCCGCGATCGACGCGCAGTTGGCGCGGTGCAGCGGGCGCCGATTCCGCTGCGGACGAGACGGCATCCAGATAGCGACTCACTTCGTTGCTCGATGCCGGGTCGGTCTGTTGCCACTCGTGCAAGATGGCCCGTGCCCGGTCGTGTTCGCCCACGGCTAGAAGCGTGATCGTGAGCCAGCGCAAACAGATCGTCTCGCGACAACCGGCAGCGTGAGCCGATTCGAGGTACGCCAGCGCGGGGACCCAATTCTGCTGGCCGGCCAAACACGCACCGCGAATAACACCGCGGAGGGCTTCGAGGCCGACGAAGCTCGGCGGCAAGTTGTCAACCAGTTGCAGCGCCTCGTCGCGCCGCGAGTGCTTCACATGCAACTCAATCAACTGACGCCGCAAGCGAACGGATTGCGGATGGCTTTCCAGGGCTTCTTCGAGCACTCGCTGAGCATCGTCTTCCTTGTGTTGCAGTTGCAGCGACAGACAATAACACGCGGCGGCCAGCTCGCGGATCTCCGCGACGTGCCACGTCTCGGGATTCACCTGCCCGTATTGATAAGCCGTTTGATACGCGCGCGTAGCCAAGTCCCAGCGGCCTTGAGCTTGCAGGTAACCGCCCATGGCACACAACAATTGTGCGTCGAGGGGAAAGGTCTCCAATGCTTGAAGACAGATGGCCAGTTGTGTCTGTCGCTCTTGCTCGATGCCGTCCAATGTTGTCAGCAACCCGTAGTAGGCTTCGAGCATATCGGTCGAGCCTTTCTCGGCCGTCGCGAGTGCCTTGCGATAATGCTCCGCCGCGCGGCCGATGTCACCCAGTGCCTGAAATGCTTCACCCAAGCAATTAGACAGCCGCGGTTGCGGACCGCGCTCGGCGATCTCCCGGTCCGCCAATTTGATGTTGCGGCGAGCCTTTTGCGATTTGATTTCGGGATCGTGTTGCTGCGCGCCGCGCTCGATGCAGTACGGCAGTGCTTCGACTTCCAGGCCATGTTCGGCCAGCGAACGTGTCAATCGTTCACGCACGCGGCCGGCGAATCGGATGCCCGGATAATTGGGCATCAGCCGCACGCAACCCAGCCGCTCGCCCGCGATGTTCGCACCGGACGCCGGCACAGCAACGGGTAGCAAATACGCTTTGCGCGGATCGGCCTCGTCCTCGACAAACTGGCGCAACTGCCGCGCCGTTTCTTCGGACAGCCGCTCGCCAGCATCCAACCACAACACCCAATCGCCATTCACGCGAGACAAACAGTGATTACGCGCCGCGGCGAAGTCGTCGTCCCACGGCCTGCTAAATAACATTGTCGCGAAGCGCTGCGCGATCTGCTGAGTCTCATCCGTCGAGCCCGTATCAGCAATGACGATTTCGTCCGCGATGGACTCTATCGATTCGAGCGTTTCGGCCAACGTGTCGCTCGAATTGCATACGATCATCGCCACGGACAAACGCGGAGCCGTTTCGCGGGATGGAGACATGAGCGGCAGCCCTCCTTGGCAACGACATGATAGCTAGCAGAGACGCGACCGCGCACGGTCGCACGTCGTGAGCAACAATGCCGGGGAGTGTATCCAGTCCGCCGCTGTGACGATAGATCGTTTCACGCTGTAGAATGGGCCGAAAGCCTGATTAGCCGTCGGCCATCCGCTGTAGCTTCGCGGCCTGTTGGCGAAAGCTTTTGGCGCGGCGCAGGTGCTTGACGCGTTTTGGGCGGCTGCCTTTCAGGCGGGCCAGATTTTCGTACTTCTCTGCCAAGGCCTGTTTGACCTGCACCAAATTCAAGATTTGCTTTTCGCGCATCGCAGAACTCCTCAAGGCACCACGTTGTCCGCCGGTTGCTGTGGCCGGCAGGGCTGTGATTCTAGCCGATCAGCGGGTCGCTGCGAAGGGCCTTGAGAAAATGCCGCCGCGAGTAGTTTAGCCTACGCGGCGATGCGTGTTGTCTGTAGGACGTTGAGCTGCTGAGCGGATCGCAGGGCCTCGACCAGCACGCACTTCCAGCTTTCCAGCGGCACCTGGTCGATTTCGATTTCGGCCGCGCGCAAGACGTCAAAGATCGCCTCAACCACTTCGAATTGCGACGACGCGGTCTTGGCCCGCATACAGATGTCGTGCTTCATTTCGTCCGTGATCAACGTGTCTGCATTGGACA
>JBGTKH010000122.1:0-8903 GCA_041744735.1 Pirellulaceae bacterium
GACGTCTCCCACCAGGAGGTGCGCGCCGTTGAAAAACTACTCAACGATCGACCGCGCGAATGCCTGGGATTCAGGACGCCAAGCGAAGTTTTCTTCGACGAACACCACGGGAAAAATTGCGATTGAGATTTAAGACCGCCGCTGCTGTCCCAGTCGTTGCTGCCGTTGTAAAAGGCGTCGCGCATTTCGTAATTTGTGCGGACGGCTAAGCCGCCCACTGAAACCGTAGGATTCCCATCGGGGTCCGTCGTGATGCCGCCGAAAGCAAAGGCCGCATTCGTCTGCTCGTACAGATTGGACTGATAGGATTGCGTACCGAAACCTTTGGACGAAGAACTGCTGCTGAAGTTGTAACTCGTAATGCCGCCGGGCACCTTTTGTGTACCCTTTCCGCTGGCCGAGTCCGCGTGATCCCACGCAAAGAATTTGTCGTCGACCTGGGTCGTGGAATGCCAATAGCCGACGAGTGCTCCGGTCGTGTCGTAACTCTTGGACCACTGCTCGTCGCGGTCCGAGACAATCTTCGCTGATTCCGTCAGCTTGCTCGATGAGGTCATGCTGGCGCCGCTGCTAAAAGAACTGTCGGCAACATTCTCCCATTCGACGGTGTTGATCTTGGTCTGCTCGACAAGTTGGTAATCGGTCTGTGACGTGGTCAGGCCGCTGGTGTCCGTCTGGCTCGCGTCCTCCCGGAATTCGACGGCATGATAGATGGTGTCGTTGATGGAGCCTTGATTGACCCTGCTGATGCTGCCCGCACCATACCCGTAGGCGGCTACGGTCACGCGCGTGTCGTCCACGTCGTTATCGTAAATGGCCGTCGTTTCCAGGCGAAGCGTGTAGGCATACGTCGATTCGCTCGTGCCGTCTGCATAGAGCTGCGACGACCCGGAATTGGTTTCGTCGCGCAGCGTCGTATAGTCTGTTGCGTCGTACGTGACCAACAAAGTGCTGCTGCCGGTGCCGGACGAATAATACTGCCGTGAGTCCGGCGTATAGATCGTTCGCCCGTACGCCGACGTGGTGTGACTCCAATTGTCTGTGGCGGTTTCCGAAATCAACACGCCGGCTACATCGTCCCAAACGGTCGTTCGATTACCGCTGTTTGTTCCCGTTGATCCGTTGATGACATCATCTGATGAAGTGCTGTATTGGGTAACGCTGTGCCACGAGGCGCCGTCGTACCAGGTGCTGGAAGTGTTGTTGACGTTTGACGTACTGTAAGCATTTGATGTGCTCCCGTTGTAGCTGTAGTTGAACGACGTCGTGGTGATACCGGATGCAGTTGTAATGGCAGTGTTCGTCGTAAAGGTCGATGCATAGTCATCGGTGACGGGTGTCACAAGGGTTACGACCAGGCCCAGCGGAGAGATGAACGTATCAACGGTATTTTTCGAGTAGTGTGCCGCGGCACTGGCGCTGTACGCGTGAGTTTGGGTGGATGAAACAGAGCCATCTGCGGCAATGGATTGGCTGCCTGAGGCCACGAAGGAATACACTTGCTGGCCATTGTCGTTGTACGTGACTGTCGATAGCACGGTGGTACCGTCACCCAGAACGCCGGCAGAATTCGACGTCGTGAAGTGACTGAATTCATCGCGACGATTTTCCGTGAGCGAATACGCCGCGCCTGACGAATCGCCGCTAGCCACGAACGTGTAGTTATGCAGGCCCCACTGTCGAAGCGTGTACGTGCCGCCGTCCGCCGCGGTGTCGTCCGTTGTAACGTCGTAGCTGGACACGAGTGTTTCGATTACCGACCAGGTCCCATCGGCGTTCACGATGCTATCGGTCGTTAGGGTCGCGAGAATGGTCGTGGTAACAAGCGATTCGCCGCCGCTGCCATCTGGAATGGTTTGAGTGTCCGAGAAGTCGCCCACGATTTGTGTATAGCTGGTGCCGTCGGGATGCGGAACGAATGGCGTTTGAAATAAGTCGAAAGCACCGCCCAAGACAAAGGCTGGCAACGACTCGGGAGAGCCTGGCGGCGAGGGTGAAGTGGACATCACAGGAACTTCGGCGCCGTAGCCCACGTACGAGAAATGCGTGTACGTCGGCGTCGTGGTCGCTGGGGGCGGCGAGAATGTTGGAACCTCCAGTGGATCCAATTCATAACGGAAGCCGAACGTTACCCAATCTCCGTACACGCTACTTCCCGTGTTCGCATCCAGAGCCAAGGCGCGGACCCGCAATTCGACGTCACCTAGGCCTAGGGTGACGACGCGGTCAGTCAAATCAATCGTGAACAGTCCGGTTCCAGCCGCGTCGGCAAGGACCATGCCGTCAGCCGTGCCATCGCCGTTGAGATCGAATTCGATGGGCACGCCGGCGAGCGAACTCGTATCGCTCGACACGGTTCCCACGACGACGCGGTTGCTGCTAATGTTATCGCCCGGCACATTCGTATCCTCGGCCAGGTGCAAATTGCCAACGACGGGTGGCTTAGTCGCTTCGGCTGCGACGTAGGTGAAGCTGAATGTTGCCCAATCGCCGAACACGTAGCTGTCGGCATCGTTCAATTCACCCGCACGAAATTGCACGCTGGTGAATCCGCCGGCCAGTGGATGGAAGTTGAGATCAACCGTGAATTCACCGGTTCCCGTGGCCGTTGTATTCACGAAACCGTCGGGACTGCCGTCGCCGTTGAAGTCGAACTGCACCGGCACGTTATCGATCTTCCCGCGGACGTGCGTCACCGTGCCGGAAAGTTTTGCATCGGTTGTAATGTTGTCACCCGGCGCGTCGCTGTCGTTAACCAGGTGCAAACCGATAACCTGAGGCGGCGCAGTTGTGGCTGGCTCGTAGGTGAAGGTGAAGGTCTGCCAATCACCGTAGCGATAGCCCAGTATTGCATCGTCCCATTCGGCAGTTCGAGCACGGACTTGGACTTCGCCGGGCGCGAGGCTGTCGGGTTGGAGGTTGATTGTGAAGGCGGCGTACGGGGCGCCCTGGAACGGAATCACGACCCCGCCGCTCGCATCGCCCGTGAGTTCGAACTCCACGATCAATTCACTGCTGTCAACCCAGGGCCCCGAAATCGTGCCGACAATCGTTGGGTCGGATGTAATGCCGTCCCCAAGGCTGCCTGTATCGCGTTCCAGCCCCAGCGAGATGACTTCGATTTGCTCAAATGCAGACTTGCTGAAGGTAAAACTAAACGACTGCCAAGCAGAGGAGACTGCGGCCCCCGTTTCTTCGTCCGCAACACTTGCTCGTAACCCGACGACAATCAATCCTTCGGCCAACTCCGTGCCGCGTAAATCCAATTCGAACCTCCCGCTGCCGTCCGCATCCGTGAGGACGATGCCCTCGGCAATTCCATCCGCGTTCAAATCGAATTCGACCGGTACACCGTCCACCGATCCCGGCCCGCCCCACACGATGCCGATGACGCGTGGATCGAGTGTGATGCCGTCGCTGGCTTCGGCCGTATCATTAACCAACCGCAGCTCGCGAATTTCGGGTTGCGGTGCGGTCTGAGGCGCATAACGGAAGTCGAAGGGCGCCCACGGCCCCTCGACGTAACGAGCGGTTTTCGAATTGAATTCCCGGCCGCGCACCATCAAGTTGATTAGGCCTGCCGGCAAGGATTCGGCCCGCAAGGAAAGCTCAAAGTGTCCGGTATTCACGTCGTAGATGGACGTTGAACCATCGGGGACACCATCGCCGTTGATATCAAATTGCACGGTCAAGAAGTCGAGTGAGCCGTCGGGATTTGACAGCACCCCGGCAACTCGCGGGTCGCTGGTGATGGCGTCGTCGGGCACCTCCGTATCGCGTACCAGGTGTAAGCCGGTGATGACCGGCGGCGCGTCGGTGGTTGAAATAAACGTAAATGCAAATTCCTGCCATGCACCCGCGATGAAGCCCAGCGCGTCGGCGCTGTAGACGCTGGGGCGAACATGCAATCGAACGGGACCATATTCGAGTTGCGACAGTGTTTGTGCGAAGTCGATCGTGAACTGACCCTGACTGTCAGCAAGCACAGTCCCGTCGGGAACGCCATTACTGTCCAAGTCGTAATCGATGGCGGCGAAAGCAGCGACCTCGGATTCCAGTACCACCGTTCCGGTAACCGTGGGGTCCTCCGAGATCGGATCGCCGACAACCCCAGTGTCGTTGAGCAGACGCAAATCCACGATGGAAGGGGACTCCGGGATAACGACACCCAGGATCGTGAACTGGAACGGACTTTCGTCCGGGTCGTTGTTTGCAAACGACAACTGCCCCTGGAAGCGTCCGGTCGCTGTGGCGTCCAATTGGATCGTAAAAGACGTACTGGAGCATGGTGCGACTGTCGCGGCAAACGGCACCACAAGACTAAATCCCTGCGGCAGTTGCAAGGACGCCGGATCGAGGACGAGATCGGCTTCCCCCTCGTTGGAGACGATAATTTGCAGCGTCCGTGGCACATCGCGCTGTGTGATACCGAAATCAACGCTGCCCGTAACAGAAAGTTCTGTGCCGTCCGTCCAAAGCGCGATTTCGGGGGTCGGCGGCTGGAGCGTGATGGTGAAATCAGTCCAGTCGCCTAGGGCGACGACGTTGTTGGAATTGTCGTACTGGACAGCGCGATAGCGTAGCGTATACACGCCGCTGTACGACTCGAGCGATGGGTCGGTGGTGCGGGCGTCGTACGTAAAGCCATCGCCCGACTGTGCCACGGCGACTGTGGCGTCCACCGTGCCATCCGCATTGTGGTCAAACTCGACGGCAGCCCAGCCGTCCGAGAAATCGCCGCTGACGGTCCCTTGCACCGTCGGATCGCTGGTGACTAGGTCCGTGCCGTACAAGCCAGTGTCGTTAAGCAATTGCAAGTCATCGACGGTGGCGATGAACATCGCGCGCGACTCAAGCGCCTCGAATTGCATGCGCCGCGGCTCGGGGCGCTTTGTCGTGTTGGGCTTCTTCTTGCGTCGCGTGAACAAGCGGAAGGGCAAACGCATGGGTTAGATCGAGGGTTGAGGGTTGAGAGTTAACGGTCGAGAGTCCAGAGTCGAAAGCGTCAAGCGGTTGGAAGAGGCGGGGCAAATTCCGCGCGGGTCGTACGCCCACGGGCATCATCTGAAGAGGAGTCCAATTTTTGCAATGGGTGGGCGTCTGGTGAATGAACGATGGCTTCAAGGAATCTGCTCCGTAGCCGACAGCCATGATGCTAGGCAGTGGAAAGCGTCCGTGAAATAGTCACTTTCGCTATCGGACTAGTCATTTTCGCTATTGGCCGATGGCGCACCGCCAAAGGATCAGTTCGGACACGGGTCAACCTGCCAAGCTCACCAGCGCGACGTTCAGTTCAGCCGCCATCGTATCCAGCATACCGCTGCGCTGGTTTCGCACGGTGTGCTGACTGGTTCCCAGTCGAGTTTCCTCCGCGATCCTCACTAATCACCGCCTGGGCTAAGTCCACCTTCGACCAGCAGGCCTTTTCGCGCGATGGACGTGAGGTTCTCGTCCAGGATTTGAGTGAGAACTTGCTTGATTCGGTCCTCTTGGCTGACCGGCCTTCCGGCGTCGTGGACGACCAGACGTCCGCAGCGAACTTCCTGGGCCATCACGTCCACGAGAGCTGACGCGTCATGGTTGCCGTTCAGGTGCGGAAGCAAATGGCGCTCCAGGTCGCTCAGGCGGACGGACTCGTGCCACAGGTTCGTCACACGATTCCCCGCCAGCGCTTGATGTCGAGCCAGCCGCGGCGCCTGCGGCCGCTCGGAAACTTCCAACGCGCAGGGCGTCGGCTGGATGGAAAGGTCGACATGGGTCGTGGCGTAACAGCGGATGAGCGGACCAGCCAAGGCTCGCGCATCTTGCGCGGCGCGCTCGGCGTCGATGACCATGGGACCGGACGCAAGACGGCCCCGAGCGGCTGACAGCAACTCTTGGAACGGGACCGTCCGCGGCCACACTTCCCGCAGGTGAACCATGGCCGCTTTGACCAGCGGTTCGGTCGTCGTCAAGGTCGAACCGGGCCGGCGAAAGGTCACTTGCTCGCGCGACCTGACGTCGATGGGGCCACTTTCGGGCTCGGCTGAGGAGGCGACGTGCAGACCGAAGACGCGCTCCGCCGGAATGCTTCGGTCCAGGTTCACCCCCTGGTGGCACAGCAACGTTTGCCGGAACAGGCGGTTGCGCACGAAGTCCATGTACTGTTCCATTTGGATGACGTCGGACGCCAGGCGCCGCAGCATGGATTCCACTTTGGGCGGAAAGTTGCTGGCGGCCATGCTGCTGAAGTCCGCCTCGCCCAGGTATTGCAGGCCTTTTTCTTGAGCCCGCTGCATGAAATCGTGGAAGTATTCCGGGCGGTTCTCTTCCTCCAAATACTCGTGCAACAGATACCAATCTTCTTTCGGCCGAATCAGGTTCAACTCGTCTCGCAGCAGAATGCCGTAGGCGTTGTTTTCCGTGGGCACGGATTCGGCCAGGAAGTCCAGCAGCGCCCGGCCTTCGCGGATGCGACCTTCCGGCCGGTCGAAGAAGCTGGCCCGGTAACACATCAAGTCGCGGATCATCCCGCGCATTCGCCAGCCGGGATACGTGTTATAGCTGATGTAGGCCACGCCGTTGGCCGAGAGGTTGCGGCTGGAAATCTCCAGAATCTTGTCCTGCACGGCATGCGGCACCCAGGAGTACACGCCGTGCACGATGATGTAGTCGAACCGGCCAAATTGCGCGTCGATGTCCTGGATCTGCTTGTGCAGCAAACGAATATTTTTCAGCCCCGCCGCATCGAGCACCTGTTGCCCGTCGGCGATTTGACGGCCGGAAGCGTCCACGCCGACGAACTCGCTGCCGGGAAACTGCTCCGCCAGCGGCAGCAAGTTCCCGCCGCGGGAACAGCCTAATTCCAAGACCCGGCAGTGCGGCAAGGCCGCGGGCGACATGCCCAGCAGCGTGGCCATCGTGCCTAACCGGTCGGGATGAGATTGCGGAAAGGGGAAACTCTCGTACGGCACTTCGTCGTACGCGGTTTTGATTGGGATGCTGTCGTGCGTCATAGTCGATAACCCTGATGTCGTTTTCCTTCGACGTCTTCAGTCGGTCCAGTCACTCCCTCGTATCGATTCCGTATTTAAACCGGCTATATTTCGCGATCCAGCCCCAATCATTGTATGGCTCCGCGGCCAATCCATCGCTCACGGCTTGCACATCGACGACTTCGCCTGACGATGTCTTTACGGAAATTGAAATCTTATGGACGTCCAAGAAGTTTAGAAACTGAGCGAAAGTTTGATCCACTGCCTCCATGACGAAGCGTCGCAAGACTTCCTTAGACTTCTCGTCCAACGACTGATACGCAAGATGAAATGGGTCTGGCTTGATACCTTTCATTCCATGAGAGATGGTACCGTGCAGGACCTCGCATGCCCTGTCATACACCTCTGCAACGAGCATTTTTCCGAAGTCATCTAAGCCTTCCTTTTGTTCGGGAGTCATCAGTAACCTCCCCACGGAAGGTGGTTTGGAGCCGCAATTTCCCACGACCTCAATTGGTTGAGTGCCTTTCGTACAACGCTGCCTGCCTCTTTCGGGTCAACGCCATGTTCGATTAATACTTCTCGCGCAATTCGGGCATGTTCAGCAAGAGTATTCGGCCTACCGCTCTGGGCAAGTTCGCGGAAGAGTCGCTGTTGCGTGGTAGTAAGACTGTCCGAACCGAGGTGTTTCAATTTCAGGTTGCTTAATTCACGCTGCCCGATGGCAAGGGCATCGTCGGCATTGTATCCCGCGAGGCCCTCGAACGCTCTCTTCGAGAAAATGTGATGCCCGCCATCATCGGCATAGCGAGTCAGTGCACAACTGTTATGCACCAACGTCCCAAGCGAGCCAACGCGATAGACATGCTCCGTCGTTTCGATGTTGTAGAGGAAGTCCGTGTACTCGATGGGCGTGACGGAAATGACACGCCGGACTCCGTACTCGGTATCAACAGTTTCTCCGATGCGGAGGTTGCCAACTTCCACGAAGTCCTGCCGATCAACCGACCAGTAGGCATGATTGTCCGTGACGCCCGTGAGTTCCTTCTGGCCTTCGAGCTTCAGGCGGACGACGTTGCTGCTCTTGTCGGCTCGGTGCTTGAACGTGCCAGTTACAACCGTGCCCCTTCCCGGTTTGATATCGGGACACGGGCCAAGGTAAGTCACCTCCGCGTTGCCGACCGCGCCCATCTCGTAAAGGTCGATGAAGATCGTGCTGCCGAGCTTGGCGTCGTATTCTTCAATCCATTCAAGCGGCCGCAGAAGGTCAATCCACAATTCCAGACCGGTTTCCTTGGTCATGTAGAAGCTGATTTTCCGCCATGTTGCGGGATCCGGTTCGATGCCTTCGGCCTGCTCGCGAATCGGATTGCGACCGGCGACGCGGTCGCCGACTTCGACATCCTGGATGGGCCTGGTCCTGGGCGTGGCTGTATAGCTCGCCACCGTGCGGCCGATTTCTGTCTGGTGAGCCGGCGACCACGAGTACCCGAACAAGAAGAGAAAAACGATGAACCCTGCGGAACCGATCATCGCCGCGAGGCAGAGCCGTTGAATCCAATTGGCCCAGTCGCTTGCGCCGGGATGCGGAGCGCGTTGCGGGGACGAGCTGAAACTTCGCCGGCACGGTTGAAACCCAACGCCTAGCGTGTGGCTCGGTTTCCGCGCGGAGGATGCCTTTCTAAGCATGACCTCGCCGGTTCGTTCCGTCCGGGTGGGAAGTTCCGAAAGCACTTCGTCAAGCGCTTGCTTGAAAACGTCCGGGTTGCTGACGACGGGCGTTTCTTGAGTGCCCGATTCCCTGTCGCTATTGGTCAGATTCGGCATCGTGGTTAGCTCCTTCGTACTGCGGTGGATTCGGGAAATATTTGGCCGTTTGTGGCGTGAGGATCAAGTTCAAGGGCTTCGGATCGGGGTCGCCGCCCGGTT
>JBGTKH010000123.1:0-8176 GCA_041744735.1 Pirellulaceae bacterium
AATGGCCACGCCGGTAATGGCCAGTCCGGCAAACTCCAATCCAGCCAATTTATGACGGAGGCCGCAAATGCACGTTCGTGATCGCGTCGCGTTGAATCACCTGGATCGCATGACCGACTCGACCGGATTGATCCAACATGCCATCTACAGCCTTCCGCGGCGCGAGAGCGGTTACACGACCGACGACAATGCTCGAGCGCTTCGGCTGTGCGTTCGACTATGGAGCGAGCGCCCGGACGACCGCATGTTGGCGCGTGTGGCGTGCTACTTGAGCTTTCTGGAGCACGCTCGCTGCCCGATTCGCGGATTCCACAACTTCCTTGGCTACCAGCGAGATTGGTTGGATGCCGCGGGGACGGGAGATTGTCAGGGCCAGGCAGTATTGGCGCTTGCCGAAGTGCTCGGCAGCCATCTGCCGGACGGATTCCGCCATTTGGCTCGCGAACTACTTGACGGCGTTCTGCCCGCGCTGGCCGAACTGCGGAGTTTGCGAGCGCAAGCCTACGTGATTCAAGCGTGGGCTCACTTGTGGCGGGCTGGCGTCGAGGATATTGGACCCCTGGAAGACGTCGCCCGGCTGGCGGCTGACCGGCTGGTTGAGTGTTACCACCGCTCGCAACGGCCGGACTGGCCGTGGTTCGAGTCGCGGATGACCTATGCCAACGCCGTCCTGCCGCACGCGCTGTTCGATGCGGCCGAGCGCTGGCCCGACGAGGCGTTCCTCGATGTCGCCGAGTCGTCGTTCGGTTTTCTCGATTTGGTGACGACGGCGGACAACGTCTTTTGGCCGATCGGCAACCGCGATTGGTATTCGCACGGCGAGGAGAAGTCGCTCTACGACCAGCAACCCATCGAGGCCGCGACGATGGCCGCCGCCGCGCTGGCCGGACTGAAACTGCGGGGTGACGACAAGTACCTGGCCGTTTTCCGGCGGGCTCACGGCTGGTTTCATGGCCAGAATAGTCTGGAACAGCCATTGGCCGATGTTCAGGGCGGGGCTTGCTTCGACGGTCTTCAAGCGGCCGGAGTCAACCATAACCAAGGCGCCGAATCGACGCTTGCATTTCTGTGGACCGAGTTGCTCACGTTGAGCGCTGCTCAGGCGCCCGCCGCTCGCGCGAAGACTGCTATCGCCAGCGGATAAACGCGGGCACGATCCAGGCACGACTATCACTTTGTAAGGACACACCGGAATGCAACGGGAATCAACAAGACCAAACGTGTACGACGAGCTGTTTCATCGCCATCCCAATAATCCGATCCTCACGGCGCAGGACTGGCCCTACCCGGCCCACACGGTATTCAATGCCGGCGCGTGCCAGATGGGACATGAAACCATCCTGCTGGTCCGCGTCGAAGATCGCCGCGGCCATTCCCATCTGACCGTCGCCCGCAGCAACAATGGCGTGACGAATTGGCGGATCGATTCCAAGCCCAGCTTTGCGCCCGATCCGATGGACTTTCCGGAAGAAGCTTGGGGCGTGGAAGACCCGCGATTGACCTGGGTGCCGGAGCGCGAGGAATGGATTATTGCCTACACCGCATATTCGCCCAGTGGCCCGTTGGTGTCGCTGGCGACGACCAAAGATTTTACGACGTTCACCCGGCTCGGCCCGGTAATGCCGCCGGACGACAAGGATGCGGCTGTCTTTCCACGCCGCTTTGGCAATCGCTATGCGATGATCCACCGGCCCGTTTCCGCCGGCAGTTCCGGTGCGCACATTTGGCTCTCTTTCTCGCCCGACCTCACACACTGGGGCGACCACCACATTCTGCTGGCCGCGCGGCGCGGCGCTTGGTGGGATGCCAATAAAATCGGCCTGAGCCCTCCGCCTTTGGAAACGCCGGAAGGTTGGCTGCTGCTCTATCATGGCGTACGGCACACCGCCGGAGGCTGCCTGTACCGGCTCGGATTGGCGCTGCTGGACCTGGAGAATCCGTGGCAAGTTCTGCGGCGCAGCGACGAATGGATGTTTGGGCCGGAAATGCCTTACGAGCGCCAAGGAGACGTCAACGGAGTGGTCTTCCCCTGCGGCTGGATTTTGGACGTAGCGAGCGGCGCGATTCGCGTGTACTATGGTGGCGCTGACTCCTGCATCGCTTTAGCCACGGCCGGGCTCGATGACGTGCTTAACTATTTGCGGACCTGCCCTGCCCCGCCCAGTCGCAAACGCACGCGAATGATCCTGTCCGATTGATACCGGGCGGCCTTCGGCGAGCGGCTGGAAATGAGTTACCCGTAGCCGATGTCGTAAGACTTCGGTCTTCCCCGCACCGCCGAAGGCTCACGACTTCGGCTACGGGGACGACAAGTGCTACCTCTGGCTTAGACCGATCACAATCCTGCAGTCCACAAACCATGCTCATCAACGTCGGCTACGAAATTGCGTTTGATTCCCCACAGCCGGCGCCGATGGTATTGATGCTGTATCTGCATCCCACGCGAGAGCTGACGACCCACCAGCCGGATCGGTTGCAGGTGATACCGCGGCTGCCAGTCATCGAGTACTACGACCTGTACGGCAACCGTTGTGGGCGCGTGGTTGCACCGGCGGGACGCGTGGTTTTTCGGAACGAGGCACTCGTCGAGGATTGCGGCCTGCCCGACCTGCAAGTTCCTCATGCGTCGCAAGCCCTAGTGCCGGATTTGCCGCATGAGACGCTGTTGTATTTGCTGGCGAGCCGGTACTGCGAAGTGGACAGCGAACTGAAGGATCTGGCGTGGAGTCTCTTCGGGCAAACGCAACCTGGCTGGCCGCGGGTGCAGGCGATTTGCGATTTTGTGCATCACCACATTCGCTTCGACTACATGCAGGCCCGCGCGAATCGCACCGCCCTAGAGGTTTATCGCGAGCGCGTGGGCGTCTGTCGCGATTACATGCACCTAGCCATCACCTTCTGCCGGAATTGCAACATTCCTGCCCGCTACTGCACGGGCTACCTGGGCGACTTTGGCGTGCCGCCGAGCGATAGCCCCATGGATTTCAGCGCTTGGTTCGAAGCGTACCTGGGGGGCCAGTGGTACGCCTTCGACGCCCGCAATAACGTGCCGCGCATCGGCCGCGTACTGATGGCCCGCGGGCGCGATGCGGCGGATGTGGCGCTCACCACGACCTTCGGCGTGAACCAGCTTCAGTCGTTCCAGGTATGGACCGATGAGGTCCGCGGGAGCGATCATGGAAGCATGCGATCAATTTAGCGAGCGGGCGGTTTACTTCATTTTGGTCTCGCGGAATTGAGGCCGCTTGGCCCAGCATAAGAATTACGATGCTCTATGCCAGTAAGGTTAGGATGTCGGATCTCGAAACTGGGTCGAGCTTACGTCGTTCCTTCAAGTGAAAGGAGTCATGCAGTGCATGTAACCATTGAGTTGCCGAAAGCATTTTCTGTACGTGATGACCGCGAGCTTCCGCTCGTTCAAGCCTTGATGGCAAGGCTGAATCCAATGCTATTGGTCATCCAAGTAGCGACGGGGGTGCATGTCGATGGCGGAGCCACCGTCAATTGGGGCCTTGTCTATCTGGATGGCCAGCCGCTGACGGACGAAGATGTGCAGGCCGAACTCGAGGAGGCGGGGCTGGATTTTCAACACCACGCGGAGATCCAGGAATCGCGCATTTGGGTTAACAATCAACCGGACATGTCGAGAAAACGACCGACTGATCCTTCTCACTCGGTGCGTGCCTGGCGATCGTTGACGCAGGTCTCCGTCGAGTCGGAGTTGCCGGCCGAAGTTGGAGCCGGCGACAGGCTCGCAAGGTAGAGCATCGCGATGTATGATTGACCACGGCACATCGAAAGACGCGGAATACTTATGCCGATGATTGTGGGCGTTTTCAGTCACGAGTATGAAGTACGAAGTAAGAACGTTGTATCTATTAATTAAGGCATCACGACAATGAACTGGGATTAGATCAATAGCAACTGGAAAGCAGTGAGTGATAAGATCACGCTCACGTGGGGCAAAATTAGTGAAGATGATCTAACCGCGGTCGCCGGCCAGCGCAATCAGCTTGCGGGCCTGCTGCAAGAGAGATACGGGTACGACAAAGTCGTCGCCGAGAACAAGGCCGACCAGTTTGCGCAGGAGCTGCACCCGTAATCCGAAGCTCCGAATGCTATCGCTTGGACTCACCGCAAACCGACGTTTTATATGACACCGATGACGCGTAATCAGCAAGAGTCCTCGGGATTTGTTCCCGTCCCGCATTCGCATGCGGAAGAACGCGTCAATGCCCTCACACATGGACTTGGCCTTGTGCTTAGCATCGTGGGCGGCATCGCGCTCTTCGTTAGCGCGCTTTCTCAAGGAGACGCTTGGCGAGTTGCGGGTTGCAGCGTCTTCGCGACGACGCTGATCGCCGTTTACGCTTTCTCCACATTGTCGCACAGTTCTTTGGGGCCGGAGCTGACGCGTTTGTTCCAAAGACTGGATCAAGGGTTCATCTACCTGCTCATCGCCGGATCGTACACGCCCTTTGCCTTGGCCTACCTGCGTTTCGGTTGGTGGTGGTTGCTGTTGACAGCGATGTGGGCCTGCGCGTTGTGCGGATGTTTTTCCAAGATTTTTTTCTCTCATCGCATCAAGGCCGTAGCGGTTTGGAGCTACGTATTGTTGGGATGGATGCCGATTATTGCCGCCAATTCCTTCATTGGGCTCGTCCCCGCTGCCGCGCTGTGGTGGATGTTGATCGGCGGTTTGTGTTACACTATAGGGACCGTGTTTCTGATCTGCGATCATAAGCGTTTTCATTTCCACGCGATTTGGCACACGTTTGTCATTGCCGGTAGCACTTGCCACTTTTTCTCGATCCTCTTTTTTGTGGCGTCTTCGACGGCCAATCCTCTTTGAGGAGTGCTGATGGTCAGTACGATCGATAAAATGTACCTGCGCGTCGCGAAGATCCTGACCTTCGCCGGCCCGCAGTCGTTGACCAATGCCACGGGATTCTTTTACCTGCATGACGATTTTTTGTATCTGGTCACGTCCCGCCATGTGGTGATCAACGAAGCGGCCCAGCATCGTCCGGATAGTCTGCAATTATCGCTGCATTCCAACGCCGCGGACCTGAAACAAAGGCTCGACTTGTCGATTCCGTTGTACCAGGACGGTGTGCCGCAATGGTACCAACATCCGACGCTCTGTAACGCCGCGGACGTGGTGGCGGTTGCGGTCAATGACCCGCATGTGCTCAACAGCCATTTCGTCGATACGTTCTGCCGCGAGGACATCTTGAACAAGGACAAGGCAATGCCCCTGGGGCAGAACGTGCTGATCCTGGGCTTTCCGTTGGGGTTTCACGACACGCTGCACAACCTGCCCATCGTGCGCAGCGCCACGATTGCCAGTTCGTTCTCGCATCCGTTTAAAGGCGAAGCGTATTTTTTGACCGACGCCCGTTTGCACCGTGGCATGAGCGGATCGCCGGTGATTGTCAAGTTTCCGCTCCGGTCGGATGCCGTTAGCCAGCGTGAGGCCGGATGGCGGCTACTGGGGATCCACTCGTCCGCGCTAGACGTTTCGGATCGAGACCCCGATCAGGATGAACGACTGGCTCTGAACATGACTTGGTACGCATCACTGATCCCCGAAATGCTTCCCGCGCGCTCCGCGCGCCGGAGTTTGTCGAAGGATGATTCTGTTTCTTCAGGAGTTACGCAATGTTCGCGACAATAACCACGAAAGGTCAATCATGCACGTGAGACGCGAATGGATGGGAGAGCACGGGCCGGTGACGGTTGTGCATTTGGCGGCGGAATACGGCTCGGCAGACGTGACGGTGATGACCGGCGTGCGGACGATCTTGCTCCAGTGGGCCGCAGACGCGGAACCGCCGCTGTTGCTGCTGGATTTGGCTGACACGATACGTTTTGGTGCGGCGTTCATGAATGTCCTGCTGCGTTGCTCCAAGCGGATCAAAGATCGCGGCGGGCGGTTTGCCCTATGCAACGTGAATTCGACACTGATCGCGGTACTAGACGTGGCACATCTTAGTTCGTTGTGGCCGATCTGTTCGACGCGGGACGAGGCGATGCAGGCTTTCCGCCCAGAAAGGCCGGCATGAGACGTTTGTTTGTCTTGAGATCAACTTGATACCAAAGGCTCTGTCCGTCGATTGCGATTAAGGAATTCAATTCACATGTTGCGTTTGCGTGGCGTTCCCATTTCGCCTGGTTATGCAAGTGGGATTGCCGTTGTTTACGATTATGAAATCCAGCGCAGGCTCGATTTGCCACGTCGTGCAATTTCGAATTCGGAAGTCGAATCCGAATTTAAACGGCTCGACGACGCGTTGGAACAGTCCAGCCAGGATCTGAAGCTAATTGGGCAAACTGTCTTGAACGAACCGCGGCTCGTCGACTCGACGGCACTAATGTCGGCCCACTCGTTAATGGCGGACGAAATTGCCGCGCTGGTCAAGCAACACGTGGGCCGAGAGTTTGTTAACGTGGAACAGGCACTCGATGCGGTGATCAGCAACTTCGTCGACCGTTTGCAACGACTTGACAACGACTATTTTCAACAGCGCGAACAAGACGTCCGTGACGTGGGCGGGCGAATGATGCGGCACTTGGCGGATTCTCCGCCTTGGACCAACGCGCCTTTGCCTGCGGGATCGGTGATCGTGGCCCGCGAACTGTTACCATCGGAAGCAGTCGAACTCGCAAACTCCGGAGCGCTCGCGATCGTCTCCGAACACGGAGGGAAATACAGCCACACGGCCATCGTTGCTCGGACTTTAGGTATTCCCGCGATTGCGGGCATCTCCAACGTTACTTCGCAAATCCAGCCCGGTATGCGACTGCTCGTAGATGGCGAGACAGGCAGCGTGGTGATCGCGCCCTCACCATCGGACGAGGAGAGTTTTGCTCAGCGGAAACGGGAACACGAAAGTCTCGCCATTTCGATCGCAGCTAACGGAAAACTTCCTTGTGTTACCCAGGACGGCATCGAAATCAAGCTGCTCGCCAATATCGGCCGCCCCGAGGAGATTCAGCGCGTCGCGGAACACAATCTCGCCGGCACCGGACTATTTCGCACCGAGTTTCTCTTTCTCGAATCACACGAGCGGCCGGATCTCCAGACGCAGATAGAGATGTATGACAGCGTGGCGCGAGGACTCGAGGGACTGCCTTTGGTCATTCGTACGTTCGATCTTGGCGGTGACAAACTGCCGCCATTTCTCATGTTGGAAGAATTGGAAGCGGATGTCAGTCTTCAACTGCGGGGTTTGCGGTTTTCACTTGCCGAGCGGCGTTTGTTAGATACGCAATTACGTGCCATCCTCCACGTGGCGCAAACGTCAGATGTGCGCATCCTGTTTCCGATGGTTATTGGCAGCGACGATTTTGCCCGAGCCATCGCGGCCGTCGGCGTGGTCGCCGACCGACTCGGCGTCCTACGAAGACCTCCTCTTGGGGCGATGATCGAAACGCCAGCGGCCTTGTATGCCTTGGACGAGATTCTCGAGTTAGCTGATTTCGTGGCCATCGGCACCAATGATTTGACGCAGTACATGCTCGCAGCGGATCGGGATTGGTCCGAAGGAGCGGACGATTGCACTGCCATGCACCCCGCCGTTCTACGAGCGATCAAACAAGTTGTTGAGGCGGCGGACAACCGTCATTGTCCTGTCTGCGTGTGCGGCGAAGAGGCAGGCGATGCGGACTTCGCCTGCTTGCTGATTGGGCTGGGTGTCCGCGAACTGAGCGTGAGCCCGGTTCGAGCCGCCGCTGTGCGTCACGCCTTACGGCACATCAGTTACCATCATGCGGCGGAGGTCGCGGACATGGCACTTAATTGTCGAACGCCGCAACAAGTGCGGGAACTCCTCCAACAATTGGAGTCCGTCAAGCCCATTTTCAAGTGAATTCCAACCCATATTAGCGTGCGGTTGGCAGTGCTCAGCAAGGGAAACGCCTTGGCCAATAGGAGCACGTTGCCGATATTCGGAATTCCGTTTCCTAGACGATTTGTGAAAGGTACCTCATGAGCGCGAAGAATCCATCCCCGATCGTTGTCCAGCCCAGCGGCAAGATTTGTCCGGTCTGTGGAAAACCGTCCTACTCACGTGAAGGCGTTCATCCCCAATGCGCCGTGATCCAGGCCGATGCGCCCAGAAAGTTGCGGCTTGCCGAGGAGAAGAAGGCCAAGGCCAAAGAGAGTCCGTGAACA
>JBGTKH010000124.1:0-5423 GCA_041744735.1 Pirellulaceae bacterium
CGATCATCGCGTTCGCTTGCGCGCCGCCAACGTGTGGCTATACTCAAATCGTTCGGGCAAGCGCGATGAATTACTCGACAAGCCGCCGACTCAGTTGCAGCTCTATCAGGAAGTCACAGTTTGTCCTAGCGACGTCGAAAGTCCGCGATTGCCATTGTTGGGACTGCGGGCTCTAACATTAGCCGGACTTGATCTGCGCGTTAATGGCCGCCAACGCTCGGTGACAATTAGCAAAGCGAGCCACGTTTGGTTCGGTTGAGCAACGACATCATGACACCACTGGCCATACAAGTCGCGGAAGCTGTGACGATGGTTCATCAGCGGTGGCCCCACAACGCGCGCGTGGGCCTGATTCTCGGCACTGGATTGGGACACTTGGCCGATCAGGTCGAACACGAGGCGATCATTGCGTACGACGACATCCCGCATTTTCCGCGTTCGACGGCGCTCAGCCACAAGGGCCAGTTGGTTTGCGGCCGGTTGGCGGGCGTGCCGGTGTTGACGATGGAGGGGCGCTCGCATCTGTATGAGGGCTACTCGGCAGACGAAGTGACCTTTCCCATTCGCGTGATGCGAGGGCTGGGAGCCGAGTTGCTGATCGTCTCCAACGCCAGCGGCGGATTGAACCCGCGGTATGCATCGGGCGACGTGATGGTTGTTGCGGACCACATCCATCTGATGTTCCGTTGCCCAGAGGCGGCGAATTCCGACGAGCAGCGACCGATCGAACGCATCGGTCGGAACGTGGCGCCGCTGTACGATCCGGCGCTGGTCGAGCGATCGCTGGAGATTGCCCGCCGCGAAAACTTTGTCGCGCATCGCGGAGTGTACGTCGCCGTGACTGGGCCGAACTACGAGACCCGCGCCGAGTATCGATTCTTGCGACGCATTGGCGGCGACGTGGTCGGCATGTCGACGGTGCCCGAAGTGCTCGTCGCATCCCAGCTCGGCATGCGCGTGCTGGCGCTCTCGACCGTTACCAATGTCGCCCGCCCCGACGCACCGCACATCGTGAAAGCCGCCGAAGTCGTCTCGGTGGCCGAACACGCGGAACCGAACCTCCGCAATATCGTGCAAGGGATCATTCACTCCGTGACATAGCCCTCGCGGTCGATCACCTCGAACATGTAGCCGTTGGGATCGCGGAAGAAGAATCGCTCGAACGGCGTTTCGCGGATGGCGTCGACGAGTGTTGCGCCGTTGGCGATCAGACGCTGCTTGAGCGCCGCAAAATCGGCGCTGGGATGAAACACCGCGACGTGACGGCCGAATTCGGCTTCGAACGGCGACGGCTCGAAGTCGGCGATCTGCAGAATGTGAATCTGTTGACCGGGTGCGATTTCCAGCCACGCGGCCGTCAAGTCGATGTTGCCCGGCTGATGAATCGGCTGCCAGAGGAACGTGTTCTGGAAGAACTGGCTGGAGCGTTGCGCGTTTCGCGTGGCGATGGTCAGATGGGCGAACGACATTGGAAATTTTCGATTTTTGATTTTCGATTTTCGAGTTTAGGATTTGGACGCCGCATGCTGATTTGTCATTACCTGGAGTATGCCGCGGCAGAAGTCGGGCAGGTCGTCGGGTTTGCGGCTGGAGACGAAGTGGCGGTCAATAACCACTGCGGCGTCCTCCCAGATCGCGCCGGCGTTGACGAGGTCGTCCTTAATTCCCGGCGAACCAGTGACTCGCACGCCTTTGTAAACGCCCGCGGAGATGGGAATCCAGCCGCCGTGACAAATGGCTGCGACTAACTTTCCAGCCGCGGCAAAATCGCGGACGAGTTGCAAGACCTGCGGATCGCGGCGCAGTTTGTCGGGCATGAAACCGCCGGGCACGACCAGGCCGTCGAAGTCCGCCGCTTTGACTTCGATGATCGCGGCGTCGGAAACGCAGGGATAGCCATTCTTGCCGGCAAACGTGTGCCCGGCCTGTTCTCCGGCAACGACGACGCCGGCTCCCGCCTCGATCAGCCGCAACTTGGGATACCATAATTCGAGATCCTCGTAGATGTCGCCTACAAAAATCAAAAACCGTTTGCCGGCCAGCGGGTCGTTCGATGACATGGCGTTACCTCGAGAGGGGAATGATGACGGTCGCAAAATTTCACTCAGCACAAATGCCATTTTTAGCACGGCGGGGCTGCGCCGGCTACCGCGGCAAGCGGCTGGTCAGTATGGTGCTGATATTACGTGCAACGACAGTTAAATGCTATGGCGGCGGTCGGCTCGGCGAGCCAACCTACAGTCATTCAAACATACAAGGATCAGGCAGTCATGGATCAAGAGGCAACTCAACAAGCGGAACGGCCGCAGCCGCAATGGCGTGCATTGTCATCGATCCAGCGGCGAGTGCTCGGCGTGTTGGTCGAGAAGGCGAAGACCACGCCGGACCAGTATCCGATGACGCTCAACTCGCTGACCAACGGCTGCAATCAGAAAACGAACCGCGATCCGCAGATGGATCTGAAGCCGGAACAGGTCGAGCAAGCGCTGGATGAACTGCGCCAGTTGGGAGCCGTGGCCGAAGTGCAGGGCAGCGGCCGCGTTGCCAAGTACCGACACTACGCCTACGAATGGCTGGGCATCGACAAGGTCGAGAGCTCGGTGATGACCGAACTCTTGCTGCGCGGCGAGCAGACGATCGGCGAATTGCGCGGCCGGGCCGCGCGCATGGAACCGATCGCCGATCTGACGGCGCTGCGGCCGCTCCTGCAATCGCTCATGCAAAAGGGGCTGGTGATTTCGCTCACTCCCGAAGGCCGCGGCCAAGTCGTGACTCATGCTCTCTACAAAGAGCGCGAGTTGAACGAGCTGCGCAGCCGCTTCGCGTCGCACGTCCCGACTTCTGATTCAGCGCCCGATGAAGAAGGGTTCGCACCCACGCTCGCCGCGCCGGCGTCCGGCGGCGTGACCAGCGACATGTTCGCCGAGCTGCGGCTGGAAGTCGCCGAACTGCGGGCCGAGGTCGCTCGGCTGCGCCAGCAGGTCGGCGAAATCCAAGAGAAACTCTCCTAGAACTGTGAGCCGAAGCCTCGGGCCGGACGGCCGGATAACCCGCAAAATCAAGGCCCGCGGCTAACGCCGTCGGCTTACAATCCGATTTCATCCCAGAAACGCAAGCTGGAAGCTTACGCCACGAAGTTAACTAACCCTAAAAACACGCTTTGACAAAGCACTAGCTAGTCATCATTGGAATCGTCGTGTATATCGAGCGCGGGTGGAATCTCGTCCGGCGGCGGCAACGACTTGCGAAACGTCTTGTGTTCGACGTGGCTTTGCGTGAATTCGCTGACCACCAGCCACACGAAGCCGACGATGGCCACGGCGAAGCCGCTGACGAACAAGGCCACGCAGATCGCACCGGGATCGGCCGGATCAATCCCCATGCCCCGCACGATCGCCAAATCCACGGCTACGACGGCCATGAGTCCGAACATCGTCAGCAATCCGAATCGCCGCTGACGCAGCAGTCGCCGGAGCGTGCGGAAGTCGATCAAATCGAATAACCACATGACCGCCGCGATCCCCAGCAGAAAGATGCTGAAGCACGCGGCTCCACAAAGGAATTCCACCAAATGCATCATGACCTCACCTCACGACAGACATTCCGCGGCGGGTTGTGTCCTGATTCCCGCAAAGGTGCCGCGCGGGCAACTCCTAACACCGCATGTGGCTCCGCATTACGCTGGGCCGCGCGATTTTGTGTCGAACTTCAACCTTGACCCACAGGGAATATCGTAAGTACAGTTGAATTAGAGCCGATACTGGAAGTGGAGGACGCAGCCGATGACGTTGAACCCATCCAGCACCTTGCTGAGCCGCTTTTTCGCCGGGCTGGCCGAGCAGACTTTTCAGACGCATCTGGGCGTGGCCGACCCGCCGCTGGTCGATTATGTGGGGAATCTGTTAGTGCGATTCCTGCGCTACGACACCCTCTATCGAATCCGCAACCTGAGTGGCCGGCGGGTGCAGGAGTTGGGCCAGATGCTGGCCGAAGCCGAAGCCCGCATTGGCGACGCGCGCCGCGAAGTGCACCGGCACATCGGCGACTTCACGCTGTTCTGGGCTGGCATTTTTCCCGAGTCGCTGGGCGGCACGCGCGGGCCGGTGCAGTTTGACCGGTTTGTCTATTACTGTGAGCACGGCAAGCGGGCTTATCTGATCGCCAGCTCGATTGAGACCGAGCACGACGAAGACGCGCCGGCTGAAGTGCTGGAACGGTTGAGCGAGCAGTTCGAGTTGTGCGCCTATGGCCTGCGCGAAATCCGCCGCGAGTGGGAACGCCGCGATGGCGATGACATCCCGCGGGCGCTACTCATCAACTGAATGCTTGACGCGGTCGGCCTGCAACAAATGTAGCTGCGATCGCCAGAACGCGGGCCTGGTGATTGACACTTTCTAGCAGCAAACGCAGCTTTCGTGCGAATGCCGCGTTCTGGCGAACGCAGCTTCGAGGTGGGCGGGCGCAAAAAAACAGGCGCGTCCGTGCGCCCGACATGAGTTCATTTCGCCGTCAGCCGAGTTGATGTGGCTATTTGTCGCCGGGCTTCTCCTCGTCCGGTTTCTTGTCGCCTTCCTTCTTGGACTTGGATTTCGACTTCGCTGCGGACGAGAGTTTTTCAACCTCCTGCCTTTGTTCCGGCGTCAACACTGCTTCGATCTCAGCATCGCGTTGGGCTTCCAGCGCCTCCAATTGTTCTTGCAGCTTTTTGATCTGCTCGGCGTATTTGCCTTGGACGCCATAGATCTTTTCTCGCTGCGCCTCGGTCACCACCGAGGCATAATGATTCGGCAGCCGGCCTTTCGGCTCCTTCTTTTCTGCCGCGGGCTGGTCGCCCTTTGCCTTCTCATCTCCTTGTCCGCGCCCGTCGGACAATAACAAACTCAGCGCCAGCGGGATCGCCAGCGCGGCAACGAACCACGTCTTGAAACTTACTCGCCTCATACGCCATCTCCTTAAAATGAGAATTGACGAACGGCCAGCGACACCGTCGCCGGCAAACGCGAGTGATTTTGCCGCAGCGGCGGAGGAAAGAAAAGCAAAATGGCCGACTACTTTTGAGCGCCGTGACAAGCCTTGTCATCCCCCAAAAATCGCCAAGAATTCCCTTTTCAAGCAGCGGGAAAGGCGACGGCGGGCTTTGACATCGAGGCGGCCGCGGGTGACTGAGGGTGGCTGATCACGGGCAGCGCAAAAAAAAGGCCATGGTACGTCGGTCCGTCGTCGTACCATGACCTCTATCCTGAAACGGGACGTCCGTTGTCCCGCCCTCCCGGCTTTTGGGTAGAGGTTTTATCGGCCAGCGCGGCGGCCCGGCTGTAGCCGATTCTGCCGCCTTTTCCAAACTCGCCGCATCTATCTACCGCAACGCCTGCGGACGGCCGCCCTGGAAATCACGCGCATTAGCGGTCGGGCGCAAGCCCTCC
>JBGTKH010000125.1:0-9658 GCA_041744735.1 Pirellulaceae bacterium
CCGAAGCTGCGGAAAGATCCGCAGCACCAACTCGTCCCGCTCCGCATGCATGTCGCGAAACGTCGAGGAGACGAAGACGCGGATCGAGCGGTCTTGTTGGTATGTTGGATCAAACATTTCTTGTTGTCTCCCGCTGGTTGAGACATTTCAACCTCATTCAGCGTCTTCGCCAATGTACCGCGCGGTCTCTGGCATTTGGAGCCTCCATCACACGAGCAAACGGTTTACTACATATGCCAACTTTAGGAGAAGAGCGGCGAGTAGTGAATCGTGTCGTCCCAGTCTTCGGCCTCAGAAGCGGGTCGCTGAGCAGAAGGCCTGGTAACGGGGTCGGGTCTCGTTTTGATTGAGCCCGGTCATTACGTTGCTCTTGCTTTCCTGCGCGGGCGTCCAACTGCTCGGAAGTCTTCATCCCGGCGGAGTCCTGTCGCAAAGCTCCAACCGGTGCTTTTTTGCGACGTGTTACACGGCTTCGTTCGCTGCTCACGCAGCTTGCGATTGGGCACGCTCTGTTTTTGACCGATCGCTGCTTTCGGTCGCGAGCCGACTTTCTCTCGGATGTCAGGCTAAGGCGCGCTGGCATACCGAGGCGAAGCACCACGGAGACTGACCAGCCGCAAAGTCTTCCCTTTCCGGCGCAGCCAGTTCATGTGGAGTGACCGAAGATTCGCATCCCTGCTATAATCGCGTGGATGGGAAGCAAGCGCCGGCTTGTTTCGCATGGACCAAACCACAGGACGAACCCCATGACGCTCGAGCAGTTGGAACAAAAGGTGAACGAACTGGAACGGCAAGTTGCCCAGTTGCGCCGGGAAATCAAACCGCTCCGGCCGATGACCAGCGTCGCAGATACCTTTGGCATGTTCGCCGATGATCCCGATTTCGATGAAATCGTTCGCCTGGGGCGTGAATATCGGGAACAGGCGAATGCCGAGGCTCCGTGATGCTGGTCCTCGACACCGACCACCTGACCGAATTTCAGAAAGGCACCTCGCCCGAAGCACGCGAATTGAAACAGCGCCTCGCCGACTCGGCGGATGTCTATGCAACAACGATCATTTCGGTCGAAGAGATCATGCGCGGTTGGATGGCGGCCATCCGGCGAATCCACGATCCGCGACGACAAATCAATGCGTACGCCAAGCTACGCCAACTCTTCCGCTTTTTCGCCACGTGGAACGTTCTGGAATGGGATGATCCTGCCGCCGACGAGTTCGCGACACTGAAACAGGCGAAGACCCGCGTCGGCACGATGGACCTCAAAATCGCCAGCATCTGTCTGGCGAATGATGCCACGCTATTGAGTCGAAATCGCACGGACTTTGACAAGGTACCCGGTCTTCGAGTCGAAGATTGGTTGTCGTAGAGTGCTGAAACTCTGTGCCTTTCCAGACGACTTGCTCTTGGACCAAGCTGGCCAGGGTGCGTTCCACCGGCGGCCAGCCTCCCTGTCGCAACATCGATGAAGTCACGAAGTAGACGACATGGCGGCAGCGGAGGATTTCTTCTCGCAACGCCGCGATCGCGCCGCGGCCCGCCGGATAGTCGTGGCGATCAATCCAGGGAATGATCTGTCGCTTGCGAAGTTCCTCATTCACAACGGAATACAATGATTGGAACGCGAGACCCTCTCCAGTCTTGCGCGTCGGATCGAATTTCGGAAAGGCCGAAAGGACATCGCGATAAATCGGTGCCAAGCTGGTCAAATAGTCGTCAGTTATTGTGGCCATAATAGGCGCCCTCACCAGTTGCTAGGTTAGTCTTGATTATAGTTTTGTGGCCGTTGGCGGCAAAGCGGCAAAGGAAGTTTGGCCAAGCCTGGGTTCTGCGCGTGTTCATGCTCGGCGTCGATGAAAACACAACCCTCGCTATGTCACGATGACCATGTTATCGCGGTGGATCACTTCTTCGTAGGGCTGGTGGCCGAGGATGGTGGCGATTTGGTTGGACTTTTGGCCGCGGATGCGTTGGAGTTCGGCGGCGGGGTAGTTGGTTAGGCCGCGGGCGACTTCGGTGCCGGCGATGTCGTGGAGCGAGACGACGTCTCCCTTTTTGAATTCTCCGTCCGCGGCGACGACGCCGATGGCCAGCAGGCTGCGGCCTTGTTCAACGATGGCTCGGCGAGCGCCGTCGTCCAGCGTCAGGCGGCCGCGCGGTTGGGCCGAGAAGCCGATCCAGCGCTTCAGCGGGCTGATCGATTTGCCTTGCGCGATGAATAGCGTGCCGATCGGTTCGCCGGCAAGGATTTGGCCAAGCACACCAGGCGTGCGGCCGCTGGCGATGATCACGTTTTCGCCGGCCGTGGTGGCGATGCGTGCGGCGTTTAGCTTGCTGGCCATGCCGCCTTTGCTTAGTCCCGTCGCCTTGTCGCGCACGAAGGCGTAGATCGAGTCGTCTAGTTTCGCGACGGTCGTGACCAACTTTGAATTTGCGTCGGACGGATCGCCGTCGTACAGGCCGTCGATGTCGGAGAGAATGACGAGCAGTTGGGCGCGCAGCAGGTTCGTGACCATCGCGGCCAGTCGGTCGTTGTCGCCGAACGTGGCCATCAGTTCGTCGACGGCCACGGTGTCGTTTTCGTTGATGATGGGAATCGCGTCGAATTCGAGCAGCGTGAGCAGCGTGTTGCGCACGTTCAAGTAACGCGTGCGGTCGTCCAAATCGCCGGCGGTGAGCAGCACCTGTGCTGCGTGCCGGCCGTGTTTGCTGAGCGTGCGGTCGTAGGCTTCGATCAACTTCGCCTGTCCGACGGCCGCGACAGCCTGCAGTTTCGAGATGCCGGTCGGACGCTGCTTTAAACCGAGTTGACTCATCCCCGCGCCGACCGCGCCGGAACTGACCAGCACGACGCGCCGGCCCGACTCCTTGACCGCATTCAACTCTTCCGCCAGCCGCGTGATGCGGTCCTGGTTGAGCGTACCGTCGGCGCGAGTCAACACGCGGGTGCCTACTTTCACCACGATGGTGGTGGCCGCGGCGGCGATTTCTTGTCGCAACAGGTCGGTCATGTAACTGACATTAACTACAAACTGATTCGCTCACAACACGGTACATGGTCATTTGATGGGTTCGTAGGACGGACGCCCTCGTCCGTCCGTTGTTTCGCGAGATTTACTGGTCGGACGAGGGCGTCCAACCTACCAGCGGTATTCCACAACTCGGTAGTGGTACAAGTTACCGTAGCGGAAGTGGTGACACTTCCGAAGTCTCACGACTTCGGCTACCAAAACGTGCCACTACCCACAACTCCGGTCGCTTGTGAATCGGGGGCGGGATCAATAGAATTAGTTGCTGCCAACCTCTTCACCTTCCCGAGCGGGCGACGCGACGTCGCAGAAGGACCTTCGATGAGCGAATTGCACCACGAGTGCGGTATTGCCGCCGTGTATCACTTGCCGGGCAGCGAGGTCAGCCCGCTGTGCCCGGAACAAGGCCCCGATGAAGCGTCGCGGCTGATCCCGCGCATGCTGTTGGATATCCAAAATCGCGGCCAATTGGCGGCGGGGATGACTTCGTACGCTCCGCACCGCGATCAATTGATCGACACGTACAAAGACATCGGCTCGGTCAGCGAGGTCTTCCGCCTGTCTCATCGGGCGAAGTGCGAGAGCCTGATGCGCGAATACGCGGGCCGGGCAGCGATCGGCCACGTGCGGTACGCCACCTGCGGTTTGGACGACCGCAGCTACGCTCAGCCCTTCGAGCGGCACCATTTGCAAAAGTACAAATGGTTCAGTTTCGGCTTCAACGGCCAGCTTGCCAATTACCAACAGCTTCGCAACAAGCTGCTCAGTGACGACGATCACCATCTGACCCGCGAGACCGACACCGAAATCATCATGCACGAGATCAGCCGCGAGCTATCGGGGGACCGCCGGCCCAAGCTGATCGACGTAATGCGAAACATTAGCCAGCGGTTCGACGGGGCGTATAGTCTGGTGTACCTGAACGCGATGGGCGACATGTTGGTGGCCCGCGACCCGCTAGGGATCAGGCCGCTGTGCTACGCGAAACAAGGGCCGCTGTTCGCCGCCGCCAGTGAAAGTGTGGCTCTGCTGAATCTGGGTTTCAAACCGGAGAGTGTCCGTTCACTGTTGCCCGGCCAGGCGATTACGATCTCCGACGGGCGCTTCGAGGTACAGAACTTCGCCAGCAGCCCGCGCCGCGCTCATTGTTTCTTCGAGTGGATTTATTTCGCCAACGTGGCCAGCACGCTGGACGAGCGCAGTGTGTATCTGTCGCGGACCGCATTGGGCGTCGAACTGGCTCGGCTGGAAATGGCCGAAGGCCGTGTGCCGCTGGACGAAGATACGATTGTCGTCCCCGTGCCTGACACCAGCAAAGCGGCCGCGGACTCGATGGCCTTTGAACTGGGCGTCCCGTCGCGCGAAGGCTTGATTCGCAATCGTTACAGCGGCCGCACGTTCATCGAAGGTGGCCACGGACGGCGAAAGAAAGCCGAAGTGAAATACACCCCGCTACGCGAAGTACTGGAAGGGAAGCGGATCTTTCTGGTCGAGGATTCGATCGTTCGCTCAACCACGATGAAGGTGCTGCTGGACCGCATCCGCGAGCGGGGCGGCGCGAAAGAGATCCATGTCCGCGTTGCCTGCCCGCCGATCGTCGCTCCGTGCTTCTACGGCATCGACATGTCAACGGTCGACGAACTGTTCGCGCCCCGCTTCCTGCAAGGCGGGCCGCTCACCGAAGAAATTCAAGCCGAGATGGCTGCCACACTGGGCGCCGATTCGCTGCGCTATTTGCCCGTCGAATCAATCGCTCGCGCCATCGGCTACGACAGCGACCAACTTTGCCAAGCCTGCATCACCGGCGAATACCCGACCGAGTGCGGCCAACAACTCTACCAAATCGCTCTCAACAACTCCGCCCGCGGCCAAGCGGCGCGACGGACGTATGAGGAGGAGCAGGTGCTCAGTGCGGTTCAATAGCGACAGCTTGGGCAACTCGCCGGAAAAAAATTGCCGAACTAACGTAGCAGAAGTTGTGAGACTTCTGAGAGTACTGAACTCTCACGAGTTCAGCCACGTTGAGTTTGATTCTCAGCAGGCCGCCTTATGGCTTGCGAAATTCCGCACGATACACGTCGAGTTCGTGTAGCCGCATACGGCGTTCGAAATGAGTGCGGTAGTCCAGGTCGTGCTCGGGATCATGCGGCGGGACGTCGAAGGGGCCGGCGAGCGTTGTCGCGGCGGCGATCAGTTCCAGCGTTGTCTGAAAGTACTCTTCGACGTCGGTCCAGAAATGCAGCGTCCCGCCGGGCTGAAGGACGCGCTCGACGTCTTTTAAAAAAACCTCGTTCATCACGCGGCGCCGCTTGTGTCGTTTCTTCCACCAAGGATCGGGGAAGTAGACGTGAACTGCGGCGGCGCAGGCGTCGGGCAGCAGTTCGCGAAACAGCCGCAGGGCGTCGCCATGCAACATGACGGCGTTCTCGCGCTGAGTCTTGGCCAGTTTCGCCGCGGCGAAGCGAGCGTACTTGCCGGAGACCTCGATGCCCAAAAAGTTCCGCTCGGCGTACGCGGTCGACGCGCTCGCCATAAACAGTCCCTTGCCGCTGCCGACTTCGATTTCCAGCGGCGCGGCGTGATCGAATAGTGCGGCTGTATCAAACGGCGCCGGCAGTTCGGCGAGTTCTCGCAGATGGCGGCTCAGGTCGAGCGATGGATCGATCTTGCGGAGGGCGCGGCGTCCCATGTGCAGTCCATTTCAAAGTCGGATTCGTCAAGCTGCGTAAACTTTGCGGCTTGTGTCAACTTTGCCGGTTTTTCGGATTGTACCGTGGGAAGCGAAAGTTCTGGTCGAATCGCAGGTGACGGTTCGATCATTCATTTCGACGGTAGCGAATGTTACCCCAAAACCGGCGTCGGAACCATGCACTCGGCAGCCCGAGTGTCACACAGCGGAACCGATTGCCTCAATCAGGGATGGAGGATTTGTCATGCGTATTTGCCATTTGGCGGCGGTTGCTGCCGTCGCGTGCCTGTTGACTGGCTCGACATCGTGGGGCCAGACGACCGCCGGATATCGATCCACGAGTGCTTGGTCGGCCCGCTCCACCGCATACTCACACAGCCACCTGTGGAACAGTCATTGCGATTCGGCATGCGGCTGTGAGAAGGCACCCGTTTGCGCTCCGCACTGCGGCGCGGAACCCGCATGCGGATGCGACCCGTGTTGCCCGCGTTTTCTCCCGAGGGTGTTGAACGGCATCGGCAAAACGCTGGACAGGATTTTGATTTGCAATAAATGCTGCAAGCCGACGTGTTGCGACAAACCGGCCAAGACTTGCTGCGAGCCGGTGAAGTCATGCTGCTCCAAGCCACTCTGCTCATGCGACAAGGGGTGCACGTCGAAGGGATGCGATTGCGGCCACCATGATTCCAACTCCATTCCGCAGCACATTACGCCACCCAGCCCGTTCCTGGACGAAGAATTGCCCCCCATGCCGCCACGAGACGCGCGGCGCACGTATCCGAATTGGAGCACTCCATCCACATCACGCAGCAACACGCCGACGCCGGCACGGGTGATTGACGCCGCGCCGCAAAAGACAGCGGCCGAGACGCCAACGTCCGCCGCGCCCCAGCGGCTGAGCGTGAACCAGGACATGTCCACGTTGATGCGTAAAGCCGAGCCCGAAGCTCGCGATGCGTCGGTGGTTCGCCGTGCCAGTGCAGACTCGGACGTTCGTTCGTCCGGCGCGCGTTCCTCGCAGCCGTCCAATCCGCTGCGATAAGAGACATCGGGCAACGTAGGACGGATTGCCAATCCGTCCTGTTTTAGGCGGACGGATTAGCAATCCGTCCTACGGTGCGGCTAAGCATCCAGCGCCTGATGGAGGTCGTCGCGCAGGTCGTCGAAGTCTTCCAGTCCGACGGACAACCGAATCAAGCCGTCGGTGATGCCGTGAGCGGCCCGGTCTGCCGGGTCGTAGCTGGCGTGCGACATCGAGGCGGGTTGCTCGATCAGCGACTCGACGGCACCGAGGCTGACGGCCAGTTGAAAGAGTTCCGTCGATTCGCAAACCCGTTTGGTTTTTTGGAAGTCCCCCGCGACTTCAAAGCTTAACATGGCTCCGAACCCGCCGTGCATCTGGCGAGCCGCGATCTCGTGGCCAGCGTGCGACGTAAGACCCGGATACAGCACGCGGTGCACGCGCGGGTCGGAGCCTAGCCACTCGGCCAATCGCTGAGCCGAGCGGCATTGCTCGCGCATCCGCAACTCAAGCGTCTTGATGCCGCGGCTGACCAGGAACGAATCGAACGGGCTGAGCACCGCGCCGGTTGCGTTCTGAATAAAGTACAGCCGATCGAAAAGCGATTTGTCTTTGACCACAAGTGCACCGCCAAGCACGTCGCTGTGACCGCCTAAGTACTTCGTAGCAGAGTGCATCACGATGTCGGCCCCCAACTCCAACGGTCGCGTCAACGCCGGGCTGGCGAAAGTACTATCAACTCCCAACAGCAGCCCGCGCCGTTTTGCCAACTCGGCGCATGCTGCGATATCGGTGATCGACATCAACGGATTACCGGGACTTTCGATCCACAGCAGTTTCGTTTGCGGCGTGATCGCGGCTTCCAGCCTTTGCAAATCCGTCGTCGCAGCCAGCGTCACACGAATACCAGCCCGGTTGACGATTTTATGCAGCAGCCGATACGTCCCGCCGTAAATGTCCGACCCCGCCAGAATGTGATCGCCCGACTCCAACAGCATCGTCACGCAGTGCGTGGCCGCCATGCCCGACGAAAAGGCCAACGCCCCGGACCCCAATTCCAGCGACGCCAACGTGCGTTCCAGATTCTTACGCGTGGGATTTCCGCTGCGCGTATAGTCGAACTCAGCCCACACTCCCGCGCCGGGTTGCACAAACGTCGAGGCAACGTGAATCGGCGGCACCACCGCCCCCGTCTGCGGGTCGCGCTCGTTGCCAACGTGAATCGATCGGGTGCGAAATTTCATTTGTCACTTGTCATTTGTCACTTGTCACTTGTCATTTGTCACTTGTCACTTGTCATTTGTGGCCAAGGGTAGCTCCTTGCAAATGACAAATGACCAAGGACTAATGACCTTCAAGTGCTTGTTGCAGATCGGCGATCAAGTCTTCCGTATTCTCAATCCCGCACGACAGGCGGATCATGTTGTCGGGGATGCCGAATTTGCGGCGTTCTTCGGGCGTGCATTCGTAGTAGCTCATGACCAGCGGCTGTTCAATCAGCGATTCCACACCGCCGAGGCTCGGTGCGATGCGGGCCAGCTTCACGCGATCGACGACGTCCGCGGTGGCGCGCCAATCGGCGCCTTTGACCAAAAACGTGATCAGGCCGCCGAAACCGCGCATCGTGCGTTTGGCGACTTCATAATACGAATGCGTTTCCAGTCCGGGATAGTAAACTTTCTCAACGCGCGGATGCTCGGCGAGAAACCTGGCAATGGCGAGCCCGTTGGCATTGTGCTGCTGCATGCGCAACGCAAACGTTTTCAGTCCGCGTTCAAGCAGGTACATGTTATGCGGCGAGTTGATCGCGCCCATGATGCCGCGCAGCTTGCGGACGAGCTCCAGCTTCTCATTCGATCCGATGATCACACCGGCCAGCAAATCATTGTGGCCGCCCAGGTACTTCGTGGCCGAGTGCAGCACGTAGTCGATCCCGTAGGCCAGCGGCTGGGCGTTAAACGGTGTGGCCAGCGTCGCGTCAATCAGCGTCTCTACTCCGTGCCGCTTGCCAATCGCCGCAAAACGTTCCAGATCGATGATGCTCAGGTGCGGGTTCGTCGGCGATTCGCTGACTAGCAGCTTGGTCCGCGGCGAAATGGCGGCCTCCATCGCCTCGTAATCACACGCTTTAACTTGCCGCGTGACGACGCCGAACCGCGACAAGTGTTTCGAGCAAAACTCGCGGCTGCGATGATAACATTCGTCGAAGAAGACCACTTCGTCGCCGCCGTTCAGCTTGGCCATCAGCAACCCCACGATGGCCGCCATGCCGCTGGCGAACAGCAACGCTTGCTCGCCGCCCTCCAGCGCGGCCAGCTTCCGCTCGACCACCTTCTCGCCCGGATTGCCGTAGCGGCCGTATTCCTCGCGTGGCAATTTTTGTTCAATGAAATCGATCACGGCCTGCGTATCGCGGAACGTGTACGTTGCGGCGCAAATGATCGGGTCAGTGATGGCGTCGCCGAATTTCTGGCGTTCTTCGCCGGCATGCACGGATACCGTGGAAGGGCCGGGCGAAGATTTGTTGTCGGACGACGGGAATAGCTTGGAAGTCATGGTCAACGATGGCTCCGCGGGAAAGGAAACACGCAGATTTGCCCCGCGAGCCGGAACTGATAAAAAAATCGCCGCGTCGCCAACCTGCCGTTGGCTCGACCGCGGCGAAATTAACTCAAGCTGAATCGCCCTGACCCGTGGTCACCCTAGTGGCTGACCGAATCTTCCTCCGTGGCAAGTTGGCGGGCGATGGCTCTTTAGCAGTTTCAGGCTGCAAGCGGCCGCAAATCCCTAAGCAGGCCACATTCTACTGGTACGCGCGGCGCTTGGCAAGCGTGTGGAGAGATTGGTGGTGATACCATTTGGCGTTCAGCGCTGTAACCGCGGCCGGGCTCAGACGTACAGAATTCAATTTTGCCGGCGAAA
>JBGTKH010000126.1:0-6336 GCA_041744735.1 Pirellulaceae bacterium
GGCTGCGGTCGTTGTAGTAGTAGCAGTCCAGCAACACGCGGGCGCGAAATCCGTCGACCAGAACATTCGCCTGCATCCCCCTCAGCGGCAAATCCTGCTGATCGCCGATCATCAACCGCAAGGCATTGGGCGTCGCGCGGGCACGCCGCCACGAGCTGGTTGGCTGACCATCGGGCGATGTTCCAATTCCCGGACGACTAATCCCACCCGGATTTGCGATGCCGCCATCCGGTTCCAACACCGTGAGATCGTCGGGACCGCTCGCCGTACTTGTCGGATCGTTCACCGGCGGGGATCCACCATTTTGTCTGACGAATTGGCCGCGCGCAGCCGCGCCACGCCCATCCAGTCCACTCCCATTGAGTGTCCCGATCGATTTCATCAGGTCGTTCTTGGGAGCGGTTGCGGAACTGAAGTCACTTAGCTCGACTTGAACGGCGGCGGCTTCGATGTCGTTGACGACCGACGGCTCCGCCATTATGTCCTGCGGCACTTCTATTGCGGCCGCCTCTGTGCCTAGCGGTTCAAGAAAGTTCCGATTGAGAATAGGGGGTTTATTTTCGCCCGGCGCGGTTTGTTGCAACTGCAACTCTTCGATTTGCTCGATCGTCTCATCGGTCGGCGAAACCGTGGCAACGAACGGCGGCTCGCTCGGCTGCGGCCAGGTAATCACGGCCGCGGTGGTCAGCGTCCCGATCAACAAACAGGCCGAAACGACGTAGCCGATAACGCGTTGATGTGAGAGTTTGTGCTGCCAGCCATCGATCAGCTCGGCGATCGGATGATCGTCAGCCGCGGCGAGAATCTGTTCCGTCATGTCGCGCCGCTGTAATGCGCGGTCAATTGCGTTACTCTGCTTTTGGAGCAGCGACGGGCAAGGCTCGGCCTGCAACGTTTCGCCGAGCAGCGCGGCGGCTTGGCGAATCTCTGCGACTGCCATCTGCAATTCGACAGAATCTTCCAACGCCGCTCGCACGACAGCGTGATCGGCCTCGTCCAATTCACCCAACACGTACGCGGTTAGTTTCGGATCGTTGACGTCCAGCACGTTTATGCCTCCCAAATTCAGGGTTTATGGTCGGGGTCGCGAATTTGGAGTGCGGGTACTTGTCCCCGCTGTGGGAATTTCAGAGGTGTGAACACACACGATCTTAAATTCCTAAAGCGGCGACGAGTCGCCGCACTCCATATCCCAAAGACCACGGATTGTTCACGGACAATGGATGTTTAATCGCTGGCGGAGTTTCTGTATTGCGGTGTGAATCAAGTAGCCGACGTTGCTGACGGACAGTCCGGTGATGCGGCTGATCTCGCGATAGCTGAGGCCCACTTGAAACTTCAGCCGCACGACTTCTTGCTGGTTCTGGGTCAGTTCCGACAGCAGTTGCTGGACCTGCTGCGACGTTTCCCGCTGTTCGGCGGCGGCCGTCAGTTGCAATTCGCGGCTTTCCTGAGCGGCGGCTCGTTCGGCGGTCAGCGTCGTCATGTGTATCTCCTTGCGCAGCACGTCCAGCGAACGGTGGCGGCAAACGGTAAACAGCCACTCGGCCAAATGCCCGTCGACCGCGGCCCGATCCTTCCGGCAGAGCTGCAGCAGCGTGTCCTGAACCACGTCGCGGCCCAGTTCCACGTCGCCGACCAGCCGCGCCGCATAGCGCAGCAGCGGACCCTCATACCGTGCGACCACGGCTTGAAACCAGCGATCATTCTGGCTCTCTTGCGGGTTCATCGAATCCTGCCAACAGGGCCTGCACCCCATACAACGATCCGGCGGCGGTTTTCTTAGGTCCAACGGCCAAGATTTTCAAACCGCGCCCGAACGGCAACCAATTCGAGGCGGCCCGCCAAGAGTATTGCAACGTCGCGCCGTTCGTAGCCGAAGTCGTGAGACTTCGGAATGCACACTTCGTGAGACTTCGGAATTCGCACTTCGTGAGGCTTCGGAATTCTCACGAATTCCGCTACGAGACGCTGGCTTTGAGATGCAGGCCAGCCATCAACTCCCGGTACAGCGCCGTGTGTCTGGCGACCATCTTTTCGACGGTGAATTCGGCCAACATCCGCTGACGTCCGGCTTGTCCAAAGCGGCCGGCAAGTTCCGCATCGTCGAGTAGCATGTTGGTATGGCGAGCGAACGCGGCGCGGTCGCCGACCGGAACGAGATAACCGGTTTCATCGGGGACGACCAGGTCGCGATTGCCGGGAATGTCTGTGGCCACAACGGGCACGCCGGCAGACATGGCTTCCATGATCGCGTTCGATTGGCCTTCGTAGCCGCTCGCCAGCCAAAAGCAATCCAGGTGCGGCAGCAATCGAAGCACGTCGTCGCGCTGGCCGAGAAACCGCACACGGTCGCCCACTTGGATTTGATCGCGATACCGCTCCAGCCGCCAGCGCTGCGGTCCCTCGCCGACGATTAGCAGATACGTATCGTCGCGGGCCACTCGCAGCAATTCGGCAGCCCACAACAAATCCTTGTAACGCTTCTGCGGCCACAGCCGGCCGACCGCGCCGATCAACCGCGCGTGGCTCGGCAAGTCGAGCTCGGCCAGCAGTTCGCCACGCGGTGAATTGGCCGCTGCAGCAAATGGCTCGATGCCGTTGGGGATAACAACAAACTTGTCCGCCGGCAGACCATGTTCGACGTAAAACTCGCACACGCCGTTGCTGTTGGTCACGATTCGCTCGGTGCGACGAGCCAACCAGCGGTCGATCGCCAGTTCATGCCACACCTTCCAGCGATCCACACAGCGTTCGCCGGCCAGAATGTGCTTCACGCCGGCGCTGATGGCAGCCGCGCGGCCGTATGCGTTGGCGGCGAAGAGCCACGTGTGCACGATGTCGGGATTCAGCTTGCGAATGTGGCGCCGCAAACGCCAATATGCGACGGGGTCGAACTTCCATGGCTTGCCGATCACGGTCGTGGGAATGTTGTGCCGCTGCAACTCAACTAACAGCGGACCGCCGCGCGTGAGCGCGCACACGTGCACGTCGAACTGGTCGCGCGGCAAGCCCGTGGCCAGCAACGTCAGTTGCTTCTCGGCACCGCCACGATCGAGCGTCGGGATGATCTGCAGTACACGGATGCTCATGACGCCTTTCGCTGCTTGGCGGCCAGCAGCCGCTCGAACAATTGCAGATGTTCGGCGGCCATGCGTGCGGACGAGAATTGTTGTTCGATCCGCCGCCGGCCCGCCGCCAAAGACGCCGCTGTACGAGGTTCTTTCAACGTCTGGACCATTGCAGCCCCGAGCGCCTGGGAGTCGCGCGGCGTCACGATTCGTCCCAATTCTCCGCCCGCCAGCAATTCGCGCCGCCCCGGCGAATCGGTGACCAGCACGGGCACGCCGACAGCCAACGCCGTCAGCAGCGCCGGCGGTATTCCCTCTTCGTGTGATGGCAGCACGAACAGATCGGCGGCGTGCAAAACGCCGTCTAGTTCGTCGAATGAACCGGTCATGATCGCCTGTTCGGTTAGCCCGCGGTCCTGGAACTGCTCCCACAAAACTGCATCGTATGAACCTTCGCCAACCAGCCACAGTTTTGCTCCGGGCCAGGCATCGGCAACCGTGGGCCAGGCACGCACGAGTTCTCTCAACCCCATGCGTTCTTCCAACGGGCCCGCGTAAACAACCAGCGGCGAATACTCGGCGACTTCCAGCAGCGGATGTGCTTCGGCCAGCGCGGCTCGCGCCGCGGTACGGTTCGCTGGTGTGCGCGGCGGACCCAGCGGCACGCCGTTCGAAATCGTAGAAGTTAGCTCCGCAGGATAGCCGGCGCCACGCAACTCGTCCGCGATAAATGCTGTGGGCGCGATGAACGCATTGGCCAATTGACAGCGGCTCTTGATGCGGCTGCCAAACGCGACCGTCTCTTGCCAGTGACAGTCGCCGCTGTGGCCGCCGCTTTCGCAGCGCAGCACCACCGGCACCGGCGTGTGCCGCAACGCGCCGAGCGTCGCATAGGCATCGTGCTGCAACAGCGACACGCACACTAAGTCGAATTCACTTTCATACTGCCGCAGCCAGCGCGACAGCGCGTACATGTACCGCAGCGTTCCCCAACCGCGCCGCGGCGCGTGCGGCAGCAAGGTCACCGGCACTTCGCGATACACCATCTGGCGCGGCCAAGTACGATCCCATTGCGGGGTGACGACGGTGACGTGCACGCCAAGCCGCCGCAACTGGTCCGCCAAATTGGCCATCACCGCTTCCGCGTCGCCGACCAGCGGCCAGAACTTGCGCGTCACCAGCACCAGCCGCAATTGTGTCATGCTGTTTCGCCGGCCAGATCTTCCGGTTCCAGGGCGGCCACGTAGGGCAAGTTGCGATACTCGTCCCGATAATCCAAACCGTAGCCCACCACAAACTCGTCGGGAATCTCGAAGGCGGTGAAGTTGGGCTCCAGGTTCACTTGTTGCCGGCCGCGCTTCCTCAGCAGCACGGCCGAGCGAATCGACTTAGGCCCCATTTCGTCCAGCAGCGCAATCACTTCCAGCAGCGTGTAGCCGGTGTCGAAGATGTCGTCGACCAGCAGCACGTCGCGGCCGGCGATGTCCAGCGTCAGGTCCGAGTTGATGCTCAGCCGCCCGGCCTTCGTGCCGCCGCGATAGCTGCTGGCCTGCACAACGCCCACCCGCAACGGCATATCCAGCAGCCGGATGAGATCGGCCAGCAACACGACGCTGCCGGTCATCACGCCCACGATCGTCAACGGCCGCCCGGCGTAATACTCGGCGATCTCACACGCCATGCGAGCCACTCCCTCGCGGACCTGTTCTTCGCTCAGCACCCGTTTCATGGCACAGCGCCCATTAAATTCGCCCGGCCAGACAGTAACCCGTGAATCGGCTAACATTCTAAGGACTGTCCCTCGCAGCGCGTAGCCCTTTTTTCGGAGTGCGGTGATGGATCACCGCTTTAGGATTTTTCGATAACATCGCAGCGATGGTTGCTGCCGAACTACGTGTGACATGACCACCGGCACTTGGACCGAAGAAACCGTCGGCGGCCATCCGTGCGACGTCTACCAACCGCCGCGGCTTAACCAGCACGGTTACGTCGTAATCTATTTGCATGGCGTGCACTTGAATCGGCTACTCGACAAGCAGCCGTTCGTCGAGCAATTCGACCGCCACGGCCTGCCGGTGGTCGCCCCGATGACGCAGCGGAGTTGGTGGACCGACAAGATTTGCGACGAGTTCGATCCGAAAATCACCGCCGAACGTCACGTGCTGCAAAACGTGCTGCCGTTTATCGAGCAGCGTTTCAACGCCAAGCCGCCGCGAATTGCTTTGCTAGGAACGAGCATGGGCGGCCAAGGGGCGCTGCGATTCTCTTACAAGTATCCCAATGTCTTCCCCATCGCTGCCGCGATTTCGCCCGCGATCGACTACCAGACACGTTACTACGAAGGAGACGAAACGATTCCGCAAATGTATCCGGACCCCGAAGCCGTGAGGCAGGACACAGCGACGCTGCACGTCCATCCGCTCAACTGGCCGCGGAATCAGTTCTTCTGCTGCGACCCAACGGATTATCGCTGGTGGGAAAGTTCGGACCGGCTGCACATGAAACTTTCGTCGCTCGGCGTCCCCCACGAGTTCGACCTAGAAACCACCGGCGGCGGCCACGGCTTCGCCTACTATAACCGCATGGCCGAAAAAGCCCTGAACTTCATCGCCGCCCGCCTCGACCAGGAACGCCGCCGCATTGCGTGAATGATTGTCGTGCGGTTGTCACTTTGGTTAGAATGATCTTGGAAATCAATTGATGTCCGGGACAGTGGGTCCCAATGTCTCTCACCGTTTCTATGTCGCCACGACTGCGTCGAATCGCGCTTGCCGCACTCGTCGTTGTGCATTTGCTTGTCGACGCGCTGATTGCCTTTGCCGTCGAGAACGATTTCGACGATGTCACGATTGGACTGATGTTCGGTACGATGTTTGCGCAGGTTAGTCTGTTGTCAGTTTGGACAGCGCTGGGGCCGGAACGATTGGCTTGGCGCTTGCCCGCGACGGCGCTTTTGGGCACGCTCAGTTGCTTCACTTTCCTGTGGGGACTCCTGCGCGACGAAGTGGCCGAGCCGCAGTTCGTTGTCGTTGGCTTCTGTGGCATGATGCTGCTACAGTCGCTGCTGATCCAATCGCCGCTGTGGCTAACTCGTTTGAAGTTGGGCTGGCGCATCCGATTGCTTAGCCATGTCAGCCAGGTGGCGGCGGCCAGCGAGACACAGTTTGGCATTCGACAGTTGTTTGCTTGGACGACCGGCGTTGCGGTCCTGCTGGCGATTGGACGCTTGCTGTTCGGCAATCAAGCCCCTGAAGACACCGCCGAG
>JBGTKH010000127.1:0-12291 GCA_041744735.1 Pirellulaceae bacterium
CACCTGCGAGGCGCACTGGGAATACGCCGCCAATGGGCGTTATACGATCCTCCAGCGATGCTTCGACGTGTACGCCCTGAGTTACAAGCTGGGCTCGATCAAACCCGAGCCGCACATCTATCAAGCCGCCGCCGAACTCGCTGGCGTTTCGCCGCAGGAAATCTTCTTCGTCGACGACCGGCCGGACAACGTCGCCGCTGCCTGCAACGCCGGCTACGACGCGATTCAATTCACAACGGCAACCGCACTGGCCATCGCGCTGCGCGAGCGCGGCGTGCGATTCAACTACTAACTCACCCTTTCGACTGCGGCGTGGCTTACGATAGCACGCTCGTTCGAGACGCTAAGTCCATGATCTAGGCGAACGGTCGGCGTAAGCCGGCTGGTCGAGAAGAGCAAGCTGCGGCGCGACGCGAGAAATCCACCAGCCGGCTTCCACAATGCCAACTTTGCCGGGCACAAGGAACTGAGCACAACGTACGTTACACTTGACGTACGTCTAAACTGACGTATTGACGTGCCATGAAACTGTTGATCAAACTTCGATGGCAAAAGGAGCACCCATGCGTAAAACCGCGTCCGCGATCCCGGTGGCGATGATCGGTCTAATGTTCGGTTTGAATGTTTGCCGCGCTGAGCTTCGCGACGATGCGTTGGCGGCGGCGAAAAAGGCGGTGGGGTTTTATCGGGGAGAGGTGGCGACGGAGGGCGGGTATTTGTGGGCGTATAGTGCTGATCTGAAGTTGCGTGAAGGGGAGGGGAAGCAGCCGGCGACGACGGTTTGGGTGCAGCCGCCGGGGACGCCGTCGATGGGCGAAGCGTATGTGCGGCTGTACGAGGCGACGGGTGATCAGCAGTTTTTGGAAGCGGCGCGGGCCGCGGACGACGCGCTGCGGCGCGGGCAGATGCACTCGGGCGGCTGGAACGCCAGCGTTGACTTTGATCCGGCGGCCCGCGCAAAGAGTGCCTACCGCGTCGATCCGCCGAGCAGCAAGAAGCGAAATACGTCGAGCCTCGACGACGACAAGACACAGTCATCATTGCGGTTTCTGATTCAACTCGATCGAGCCACGCAGTTCAAGGACGCCGTGGTGCACGAAATGGTGACGTATGCGCTGGATGCTTTGCTACGAGCCCAATCTCCCAACGGCGCGTTTCCACAGGTGTGGGACGAGCCCTTCGATCCCGCCGAGCGGCCGGTGAAGCCAGCCAGCTATCCCGAATCGTGGTCGCGCGCGTATTTGGGCCACCAGCAGTATTGGTACCGTTACACGCTGAACGACGACTTGATGCCGGATGTGCTGGCCGTGTTGTTTCTGGCCGAGGAAACTTACAGCGACAAGCGTTACCGCGAGGCCGCGATTAAGGCGGGGGACTTCGTGCTGCTGGCCCAAATGCCCGATCCGCAGCCGGCGTGGGCGCAGCAATACGACTTCGACCTGCATCCCATCTGGGCTCGCAAATTCGAGCCCCCGGCCATCACCGGCGGCGAATCGCAAGGCGCGATGCGGGCGCTGATGGAAGTCTATCGTCACACAGGCGACCGCAAGTATCTGGCACCGATTCCCAAAGCGCTGGCTTACCTGAAGAGTTCGCTGTTGCCCAACGGCCAGCTCGCGCGGTTCTACGAACTAAAGACGAACCGCCCGCTGTACTTCACGCGCGATTACACGCTGACCTACGACGATTCGGACATGCCCACGCACTACGGCTTCAAAGTCTCCAGCAAACTGGACCAGATCGAGCGCGAGTACCAGAAGCTGCTCGACACCCCCGCCGATCAATTGAAGCCCACTCCGCGCCGCGCCGGCCGCCCCAGCGACACCGAAGTCCGCCGCATCATCACCGCCCTCGACCCCCGCGGCGCATGGGTCACCAACGACGGTCTGCGCTTTCAGCCCTACACGGGCCCCATCATCGACATGCGCATCGCGGTGACTCAACTGAACACGTTGGCCAACTACCTGGCCGCGACGCGCGGGCCGTAACCGATGTAGCGGCGCGGCGCAAGCCGCCCGGGGTTGTATCGCGCGATCATAAAAGCTCAACCGCCGGCGTCACCGGAGGGCTTGCGCCCTACCTAACACTTGCAGTTACGGTTGTAGCGGAGCGGCGCAAGCCGCCCGGTGTCGGTTGGTGACCGTTTTCAATTGGTTTGGACTTGCAAAACCGGAGGGCTTGCGCCCTACCGCTAATGAAAGGCGGATCGGACGGCTTGCGCCGTGCCGCTAACCTTGAAACTTCGATCCGCCAAGTTCCTGTGCGTCCCGTGTGTAGAGAATGGCGGCTTCGAGCGAATCTTCATCGTCCAACCACCTCACACTTCCCTTGCGAGTCCACCATTGTTCACGAAGTTCGCTTTCATTAACGCCCTGTTCCCTTTCTTGCTGCTTCAATCGGCGCGTGCCCCACGACTTGAGCTGATCTCGAACGGTCTCGCCGTCGTAGTTCGGCGCCGACACGACGACGTGGCAGTGATTTGAACGACAATTCACGGCATGCAACGTCCACTCGCGTTTCGTGCAGTGTTCGCGGATCACGTTTTCGACGAGTTGTCGTTGTTCGGCGTTAAGCTCGACGGGGCGCTCATTCATTTGCTCTTTGCACCAATTTGCCAGCAAGGGTTGTGCATCGCGATCGCCGGCATGCCACTTGGTCCAACCGCGTTCATCGCCCGGAAGCCACGTGCCATAGCAAGTCCAAGTGATAAAGAACGCGATAGGAACGTCGTTCATGAATCGGACTCCTCGTTAATCACGTAGCGGCGCGGCGCAAGCCGCCCGGTGTCGCAAGAAGTGATTATAGAGGCTCATCCCTCAGCGTCACCGGAGGGCTTGCGCCCTACCGCTACAACGGGCCGCTTGCGCCTCACCGCGATGGCCGCGAACACTTTCTGGACCGGCGGCGATGGAATGCGTGCGTGAAGCGCGCAAGTGGTTTGACCTGATTCATCCGGCTTGCCAGACCGACACGGCGCGGGTCAGGGTGAGTTGGACCCCCGAGCAACTTTCCGCCCACGGCCCCCGGCACGGTCTTGGGAGAACACGACGCCAACCGCTCGCGGATCCACGCCTGGCGATGCTCGAAGTTCCGGCCCGAGCCCGCATGCTCCCCGCACAAAAACGCTCGCCGCACGCAGCGGTGGATGGCCGCTTGATCCGAAAGGCGAATAGACTGGGCGCAGCAAGTTGATTATCCTCCGTATGTGCCAACGGTTCTCAGGATTCACGGTTTCGCATCCGTGAAAACAACGGGATGCGTAAAGGCGCAGCGCGGCAAGCACTCGCGATCGTGGTGGCTCACCAACAATTTTTGTTGGCCAAATGGAACAGGATTCACCCATGACGCTTCCCCTGAGCGAAAAAGAATTTGAACAACAGTTTGCGGCGGCCACGCGGCGGGGTGCGGAGCGACGGCGCAGTCAGCCGCTCGCAACCTCCGTACGGTACGACGCCGCTCAGGGCCTGATGATCGGATTGAATAACGATTGTTCGGTAGGCGTGCCGCTGCGACTCCTGCCCGAACTGCACGGTGCCTCCCTGAAGGATCTGCGTCGCGTCCAGATTGTGGGAATCGGCCAAGCGATCCAATGGCCGACTCTGGATCAGCAGTTTGATGTCCTGCAACTGATTGCCGATGTCCTGGGAGCCCAGGATCTGGTTACGCCACGCGGCCCGCGTGGCGTCAAGTCGAAGGCCGCGCCGCGAGCCACCGGCGCTAAGCATGGTCGGCCTCGGAAGCCACGTCAGGCCTCCACCGGACCGTGACGGGGTCTTCACCTGAGCAACAGCGAAGTCTCTTGAGGGTCTCCGAATTCAGCAGCCAGGGGCAGATTGTTCGACGCGACTCGGCGGGAAGGGCCCAGACGTACAGAATTCAGAATTCGCCCCAGTTTGGCCTTGAACTGTAACGAACAACGCGAGCCAGCGCATTTCGGATGATCGATCGCCAGCCACCGGCCGACTCCGCCGGGAGTTTCCAATACGTGCGCGAAGAGTTGCCCACCGAGGTGACACGTAGCGAGTCATCGTCGCCGTGATCTTGGTTCGTGAACCCGCGGCGGCGGCGAAGACTCCGTCGGCAGTTAAGGTTTTCCTAACACAGCCTCGACCGCATAGTACCCAGTTGCGGCAGCCGCACGTTTGAGGTTTGAGCGTACTTCAGGATCCGCGTCGAAGATATCGAATTCTTCGCCAATGACCGTTGTCGCTTCGGCGAAGAGGCGTTGAATAAGCACATGTGCGATAGAGAAGCTTCGAATCAGTGCGTCCCGCGACAAATTGTCGATGCCTGCAACGCCTGCGTGAACGTGATAACTTTGGACGAAAAATTGGCTCCGGTAGATCTCCTCGTACGTAATACCTGCGTCGCGCGCACAAGCGCAAGTGTCCTTGCCTGACCAATTCGTGGGCCAGTTTAGTTCACCCTTTCGCTTTCCCGTCTTGATGCGTCCCCAATGCTTGTCGCAAAGGTCTTCAATCCGTTTTTTTCTTGCGGGATCGATTGCGAACTTTTCAGCGTGTTCGTGGGGTTTACGATCAATGGACGGGTTTTTATCGAGGAAATCGACGAGCTGCGTGGCTTTGTGGAATTTCGAGACGTCGGTGAAGGCAAACAGCTTATCCGATGTTGAATGATCAGCCGCAAGTGTCTTCAGGTCGAGCAACAGTTCGAAAACCGTGCGCGCAGCCATGTTTGCAAACTGAAAGTGGCACGGATCGTCAAGCGCGACAAGGCCACGGAGCAAAATGACCATGCGATAGTAGGTCGCTGCGACCGCCTGCTCGTAGCCGGTTTTTTCAAGAGCTGCCTTTACCAATGGGACGACGCTCGTGTCCGCGAAGTCATAGAGTCTGCGGGTACCCTTCGCACAGGCAGCCGCTTGTTCATCTGGTGACAGGGAACAAACGTCCGCTGCCTCGATTGCACGCACATCTCGATTTGTCAAATTCATTTCTTGGCGTCTTCCGTAAAGTTGCAGTCTTTCGGGTAACCTGAACATTTCCAGTATTTCTTAACGCCGTTGTACAACCGAACTTCGTGCAGTTTCGCTTGTCTGCCACACTTTGGGCACGCCCTGACGTTATGGTTATTTGTCAATGAGATTGTGTTCGTGGGTATCGGCGCACCCGCCGCCACCGGCGAGGCAATGACGGGACTTGGTTGAGAACTCGACCTCCGAGTTGGTTTTCGCGGCGATGGCATGGGCTCCGGCCCTGAAGTCGTCGCCGTCGTTGTCGGTGCCTGCAATTCGCCGCTCACCGGCGCATCGGACGAGGACTTCGGGCCAGTAGTCGGCAAATGACCTTTGTCGGTGCGTGCGAGTGTGTCGTCGGACGGCGCTGCCGATTCCTCAAAGAGACTACGTTGCGCGTCTTGAGTTGGTGTTGAGGCAGCCGAGCCGGCGGTTTCGGTTTCTGCCTTGTAGCCCCGGCGACGCGAGGTTCTCCGGGTCGGTGGCGGCGCTTCAAGACGTTCTTGTTCCTTCCATTCGCGGCGAAGTTCCTCCGCGCGGCGGACTATTCTCTGCTTCAGTTCTGTGTCGGTTGGCTTGTCGACGTCATCTCGTATTTCTGCGCCGAGTGGTTCGACTTCGAGTTGTTCCAGACGCTCGAACACGCGAGCCATCGCACCATCCCGATCGCGAAAGAACCGGGATGACCGAATGCGGATGAACCGCCAGCCGAGTCGTTCTAGCATCAATTGGCGTCGGTGGTCATCTTCCAGATTGGCGTGAAAGCGGTCGCCGTCACATTCGATTGCGATCTTTCTGTTGTCCGCACCGAAGACAACGATGTCGATGGAAAACGCACCGACCGCCCATTGAGCGGCAAGGCGATAGCCATGTTTGTTGAGTCGCTGGATGACTTGCTTTTCAAACTCGGATTGCGCGCGTTGGTTCGCTTGAATAAACTGCTTGGTCAGCGCGGTCGGGTCTTGCGCGTGATGAATCAGCCGCAGGCGTAAATCGCCCGGTTGAAGCTCTGTATCCGGATTCAACGAATGCACGACCCACAACTGATTCTGCGCGCGGCTGGCGGCGACGTTAAATCGCTGCTTGAACATCGCGGCCTGTCGGTCTTTGCGCAACGGTGTTCCATCGGATGTATCCACCATCGACAAGAACATGACATGACGCTCGTCTCCCTGAAATGATGCGGCATTGCCACACAAAATGCGACGGGCTGCGTATTCCGTCTCCGGCAAGTGTCGGCGTAACAACGTGTCAATGACTTCCGCCTGCTCGTTGCCGACGAGGCTGATCACCCCCATCGTCATCTCGTCGTACTCCGAATGCTCGGTCGCCGCCACGAGAAGTGACGCCACTTCGTTCGCTTCCATCTGGTTGACTTTGTTATTTGCGATGCCGTTCAAAACGCGATGTGCCACAAGAAACGGCCGCGTCGATACCTCATGGCTTTCACGTAGCGGTTTGATTCTGCCCTCGTAACACAGGTCATTGCTGAACTGAATGATTTCAGGCACGCAACGAAAGTGCTCGACGAGGCAGGTGGGGGTTTCGAAGCATTCCTGAGCGAGTTCATAGATCGACGTGCTTCCAGCGTAACTCTCCTTGCTGGGGATGTCGTAAAGGAACTGATCGATCAGCGACTGAATCTCAAGCCCTTTCTCACCAATCGCCAATGGGCTTACTTGCTCTTTGTCCCCAACGACGAAGACGCTACTCGCGAGCATCAGTGGCAAGATTCCAATGACGTCGCATTGACTCGCCTCGTCGATGATGACGATGTCAAAGAGCGTCGAAGAAAAGTCGAATGACTCGACGACTCTGGACAGAGGCATGATCCACACAGGCACGGCAGCACGCGCAGACTTGAGTTGTTCTCGTGCCTGCGCCTTCAAAGCCGCCGAACGCACGCCACTTTCAAAGCCACGACTTGAGACTGTGTTGGCATAGCCAGTCAGACTTTGCCGTAGTCTGGTGGCGTATCGCTTGCGGCGCTGTTCTGCCCACGTTGACGCGATGACAAACCTCGCCGTCACGTCCCGTAATTGTTCCGAGAATGTATTGACATCCCGCTGAAGCGAATCAATGTCCGTGCTGGCCCGCCGGTCGAGTTCCTGAGACCACTGCCGGAATAGCCATGCTCGTTGCACGTCACCCGGTGGAACTTGGCCATCGTGCGGAGCTTTGCGATGGGCAATGGTGTCGGCCCAAGTTGGCGCAGCTTTACGGAGTCGCGTAAGAGCAGCAGCCCGGCGACGATTTGGCTCGATCAGCGACTGCAATGTTCGCAGACGAGCAATTGCCTGTGCATACTCGTGGCTGTTGCCACGAGTCACGGCCGCAAGCAACCGCTGTGTGGTCGGGGCTGACTGAGTACCGAGTCCGAACGACCGCAAGTAGTCGAGTAACTCAGTGAGTTGTTGCTCACACCGCCGCAGTTCATGCCATTCGATTCGGCGCTGAAGGACAGGAATCAACGCGTCTGCGGCGTTTAGCCAACGGGTCAGCGTTGGATTTGGTCCGGTTAGTTGAGCCTGTCGGTTCACCCAATCTTGCCAGCGAATTCCCAGCTTGGTGACGGCTTGTTCGAGGCTGCTGCCGGTTTCCGCAAACCAACGCACCGCGTCACGCATTCGAGGAATAAACTGACGCATGAACTCTTCTGGCTTGGCGCTCGCATCAGCCGGCAAGTCCGCGTCCAGACCGTTGAGTTGAATCTGCCAGCGTTTCACGAGTTCACCGCGTTTCAATTCGGCGGCGGTCAGTTTCGCGATGGCTCCAAAGTCATCGACAACCTTCAACCGGCGACTGTCGAAGGTCCAATCCAATAAACGTGCCCATTGTGGCTTGAACAGCCGCGCTAAAGTTCCAAGCCCACCGCCATTTTGTACATGGACTTCGATGGCTTTACTGACGTCGAACAACTCCTCGAGAATCCAACCCGGCGGCAATTCGTGAATCTGGCGCGCAAGTGCGGCGGAGCGGGCTTTTGCCGTGATTTCACACGTTTCTTCGATTAGGTTCACCAATCCAATCCAGTCAGCGACGACATGTTCGCCGTTGAATCCGCCTTCGACGCACTCACGGAACCAAGCCGGCTCAGACCGGAGCCGCTGACATTCGGCCGTCAGCCGGGAATGAAGTTGGTTGATCTCGGATCGGCTTGACGGAGTTTCCGTCCAAAGGTCCGTGTCGCGGACCACACCAGCCTGACGAAGAGCCTTGATACGGGCTACCGCTGCCTCAAACTTCTCCGGCGATGGAAGGCGATCCAGGTCCGGTAGCCGACATGCCAAGTCCTGCTCGTCCGACGAATTCAGGATGGCATTTGTCCCATAGAGGTCCGCGAACTCTTGAGGTGACAGCGGCAAGCTGGCGCCGGCCTCGACCGATCCCGGCAGCCATGAATGCTCATCGTTCCAATCGTGGAGCCGTCGAGCGGCCTCGGCCGGATTCACGCCCTCGCCACCCACGATGACGTCGACGTATTCATCGCGAACCGCATCACGCAGTGCGTCCTGCGCAGACTTCAGCTTGCGAGAAACCAACTCGCGGATCGTGCTCAGTCCGACAACGGTACCATCCAAAACTTCCTGCGTTGTGGTGCCCAACCTTTGACCAATAGCCGCGATCGCCTCTTTAAGTTCCTGTCGACTTGTTGCGTCGGTATCCAGCACACTAACGCAGAGCGGCCGCAACTCGTCGACGATCTTCTCGCGAACAACACGCAATGCCTTCGCCGAATGGCTGGTGATTAAGATCGTCTTGCCCTGCGCTAGGGCATGACCAACAAGATTCGCTATGGTATGTGTCTTGCCGGTCCCCGGTGGTCCTTGCACAAGCACCATCCCGGTTTGGTCAAGCTGTCGAACGACCTGCTCTTGCTCAGGATTGGCCGGGCGAGTGAGCAGAAGCTCGACTTCGTCGAGCACTCGTCCCGTTTGAACTTCGGCTGCTCTGTTTGCTGAATTCGATCCCGACTGCGATTCAAGTCCTTCACCGACGAGGTTGGTGAGCACCTTCGGAATTTGGAATTCAGGCGACGAGTCAATGCGGCGAATAGCCGCATCGATAGCTGTTGAATACGAACCAACGCGCGGCGCGAGAAAAACAAGCGGTTCTCGCCGTAACGTGACATCTGCCTGAGTCGCACGGTGCTCGTCATCTGTTTCGCACAGCGCTCCCTTGGCAAAGACACCATTCACCAGACGAGCAAGAAAGCCTTTCGTCTCATCGCCGCCCAGCGGGTGAATGCGACGGTTTTCGTTGAGTTCGGATTGGCATTTCGCCAATTGCTTGGCGTTCGCGAGATGTTGACCGTCTTGGCTCGGGATAGCCGAGATCACAGCCATTGCCAGTTCCGGCGGATCGTCCGTCTCGACGAGGCGGAATTCGGGCTCTTTCGGATCGAATTGCAACTCAAGCCGCTGGAGCAAAACGGGATGATTGATCTGTCCGACGACATCGGTCGCGCGAATCAGCCCATCTCCCAGTACGAGTTGGACGTTCTCCGACTCACGTTCGACTTCGCCATGCAAGGCGTAGAGCCGCTGGTAAACGTGCTCGACTTGTCGCGTTGGTGTCTCTGCAACGACCCATGCCTTACGTCGGGTTATCCACTCGTCACGTGACTGGACACGTCGACTATCATCTCCAAAGCGAATGGTGCGAGTTTCTTCTCCAAAAACGACATTTCGCGTTTCGAGAAACTCGGGTTCACCTTCAAGTTTGTTCCATCCCGCGAGGATCCATTCGCGCAGATCGGCCGGCGGGGCCGGACACAGTGTCGGCTGAGGCCGGCGAACTCGCAGAATCAAACCATCGACGACACCGACTTCGTCGTTGGCACCAACGGCAGCAAGTTGTCCGACCGTGATCGCCGGATGACGAGGCAGTCGCTCCAGAAAAAGTTTCCACGAATATTCGTCAATGTTGCGAACTGGTGGCTTCTTCAGCGTTTGGAATCGCTTTAGGAACTCAAGGAGCCGGCGAACTTTGCCACGGGCGATGTTGTGTAACGGTTGGTTCATGTCCCGGCTAACGTATGTCAAATGAGTTGAATCCGATAAGTTGCCCTATCGGACCAAGGGAACGCCTCTATCCAATTTAGCGTACCCAACCTCTTTCGTAGTCGCTACCCATTGCGATTAATTTCGTCACGAACGTGGATAATGGCGGCAATAGCGGACCTCGGTAAATCCGCGATTCTCGGCACGATCGTCTGCGCGTTATCCGGTTTGGCCCCGATTTGACCGCGATGAATGATTAGGTCCAACCGGGCCACCTAGCTAGTCGGTCGCTCGGCCAGCCGCGCCGCGGAATTGGTCGACAGTTGTCGCCCGCGATACGTTACTACGCCTGCAACAACTCCGCGTTGATGTCGGCGATCGTTTGGTAGACGTCAGATTCGACGCGGATTACGCGCAGGGGCGTCTTGTGAACATCCGCGATGTCTCGGTGGCCTTGTTGCCTGACGGCGATCGACCATCCGGTCGCGCGTCTGGCTTTGCCGTCGCTCGTGGCGGTCGTTGTCATGAATCACGCGAAATCGCTGGTCGAACGCGGTATGCTCACGGCGGGCGGGATGATGGTAAACTGGATGGAACGAAGGGACCCACCCCAACCCGCGCTCGCCGTCGATCATTCAGGAGATGAAGGAGGAACAAACATGGCCACCGTGACGATTCAAGAGGCCCAAGCCAAATTGCCCGAACTGATCGAGCATCTGGCCGCAGGCGAAGAACTGGTGATTACCCGCGATCAACAACCAATTGCCCGCCTGCTGGCCGAGGAGAAGCCGACACGGAAGCCTCGTCAGGCGGGTAACTGCCAGGGGATGCTCGTCATCGTCGCCGATGATGACGAACACCTTAAAGACTTTGCGGAGTACATGGAATGAGGGTCTTGCTCGACACGCATACGTTCCTGTGGTTTGTGTTGAACGACCCGCAGTTGAGCGACTGGGCGAAGTCGCTGATCGAAGACCCGGCGAGCGATGTCCTTGTCAGCCCCGCCAGCTATTGGGAGATTGCCATCAAGGTGCGTCTCAACAAGCTTGACCTGCGATCATCCTACGACGACTTCATGCACCGGGGCATCGTCGGTAACGACTTCGAGATTCTGCCTATCGAACCCAGGCACAGCAGTCTGCTGACTACGCTGCCGTTGCATCATAAAGACCCGTTCGACAGATTGTTGGTGGCTCAATCACTCGTGGAAGGAACGCCGCTGGTCAGCGTCGACGCCCAACTCGATCCCTACGGCGTGAAGAGGCTTTGGTAGGGAACACTGCTGCTGTGCTGAATTGGAGGTGGAACATGTCAGCCGTCCCTGAACCGCGTTACACGATCGAGGAATACCTGGCCCGCGAGCGAGTCGCTCCGCACAAGAGCGAATACTATCAGGGGCAAATCTTCGCGATGTTCGGCCGGCCGCCGCGGCACAACACGATTAGCGGGAACTTGCTCGCCAGTCTGCGAGGACGCCTGCGGGGCACGCGCTGCCGGCCTTACAACAGCGATCAGCGGATTCGGATTCCGGCCAATGGGCTCGCGACTTATCCCGACGTGTCGGTCGTTTGCGACGAGTTGCAACTCGATTCCCAGGACCGCGAGGCAATCGTCAATCCGCGCGTGATATTCGAGGTCCTTTCGAAGTCCACGGAGAGCTACGACCGAGGCAAGAAGTTCGACCTGTATCGGCAACTGGAGCCGCTTCGCGAATACGTTCTCGTGGCCCAGGACGAGCCGCAGGTGGAACGCTTTGTGCGCCAGGAGGACGGGTCTTGGCTCTTAACCGTGTTCAAGGGACTGGAGGCCGTGCTGGAACTTTCCACGTTGGCGTGCGTGTTGCCGCTGTCCGAAATCTACGAGGACGTGACGTTTGGTCCAGAGGAGTTGCATCGCGCAGCGTCACAAAGTATTGATCGGGCGCCGTGAAGAATCTTTCGGGCAGCACGTCGTATTTGCGCAATGACGACTCGACGTTTTGCCAGCCAAGCTTAGCCGCTGTGTCGAACGCCATGAGCCCTTTTTGAATTCGCTCTTCGCGATTCGCAAAGTTGCGGAACCAGATGGAGCGCTGGAAGTACGCAAAGCGGATCACGGGCCGGATGGCGATCGCGCGGACCAGCGGCCAATCGAACTCGGCCATTGCGTTTTCGATCGCGGGCCCGACGATGAATTCCTGTTCCTGAAGAAAGTGTGCGAGGAAGACTTCCCGCCTTTCAGCATCCGTCAGCGCCTGGCCGCAGCGGCGAGCCGCGTGAACTCGGCGCAAGGCGTCCAACAGCGGCCCGGGAACAAACTGCGCGGCCTCCGCCT
>JBGTKH010000128.1:0-20921 GCA_041744735.1 Pirellulaceae bacterium
GCAGTTGGATCGTTGTTATTGACATCGATGAGGACGGTGGCGCTTCCAGTGTCGTCATCGCTGATCGTAACATCAATCGGTATGATGTCCGCAATCCATTCGACCGAGCTCAAATTTCTTGTGGTCGTGAATGCATACTGACCAAATACAATATCGATGGTTTCAATCATCCCGTCGCCGTAGCTGACCTTGGCACGGTGGCGATCTTGCGTGCCGGGATCTTGGAAACTCGCCGCGATCGTCACGCTGGTCACTTGACCTTCGTCGTCGTAGCTGAAGCTGACCGACGGATCGCCGGCCAACATCGGCTGAATGTTGAAGACCTCGACCATGTCGCTGGTTTCGTTCGTGCCGCCGTCGTCGTCTTCGGCTTTGGCTTTCACGGTCAACGTGTCTTGGGGCGTGCCGTTGCTCCATGCGCCGGACGGCCCGTCGTCGGGCACGTACACGTAGGCTTCAAAGTACCAGTCGGACCCATAGCCACCCCACACCGACGCCAGAATCTGCTCGCCGTCGTCGTCCGTGTCGCCGTCTCCGTTCCAGTCGATTAACACGGTCACCGTCATCGAATCGTAAATCCCCGGATCGGTTACGTGGCCCTGGACAAGGACCGATACAGAATCCACACAATCACCGGATACCGTGCCGCTGACGTAAACTGAGTCGCCTTCGTTAATGGTTCCCAAAGGGTTCAGTGTGACCGTGGGCGGAGTGGCACACCCCGATCCGCTGCCCGAACTGTAACCGCCGCCCGAGCCGCTGCCCGAGCTGTAGCCGCCGCCCGATCCACTGCTGGAACTGTAGCCGCCGGGCGAGCCTGCTGTTTGCTCGTCAGTGACACATGTCATTTGGAATACTTGAGTTGCAAAGTGCATCCGGGTACCAAGCTCTTAAATCGCTCAATTCCCATCGGCGTAATTCGAGCAGACGTGGGAAGTGTCAGCCGCTTTAAGTTGGGATTGTGCTTGGCGAATCGCAATAATTCGCCATCGCCGTAATTTGCACCGGCGACAAACAGATTCTCTAGCGACTTAAGGCTTTCAAAAGTCGCAATAGATTTTTCCGTAAGGTTAGGGCTACCAAAGGAAAGCTCCCGCAACTTCATCTTGGCAAGTGGAGCGATCGCGTCGTCGTCAAATCCGCCTCCAAAAATAGTCAAGATCTCAAGTTCCGAGCATTTTGAAATCCATTCAATCGTCTTCGCCTCATTGCTGGTCTCTTTGTTCAGTGTTATATCTAGGCGTTGGAGACCTTGAATCTTGGGTAGAAAATCAAGACAATCGGGACTGGCCAGAGTTCGATTGTCAACCTCGAATAGGAGACGTGTAATTTTTCCGACCAATGGAATCAAAGTTAAATCGTTCTTGTCACCGGACCAGGCTGCGGTGCGCCCCTCCCAGCCATCTCGAGAAATGATGAGGGTACGCTTGTCCTCGTCCACGAAAAACACCGCGCCCTTGGCCTTGAGCATGTCAAGAGGGGAAACGCATGCTTTCGGTTGAACTGGCGTGTCGGCCAGAAGTAACAACACAAACAATACGATCATTGCATTGCCCTCCTTAAGGTGCGGGAGCGCCTTCGTGCCATACTGGTGCAACATCCTCAACGGCCGCAATTACATCACCATTGGCGTTCTTGGTAATTGTTACACTGTATCCCCATTCGTAATATCCGATTGTTGTAGTGCCAATCGCCGGATCGCGTTTTTTTAAGAGCGAGCGAAATGTTTTCTGCGACAGGTACTCGCCTCCTAACAATGCCGATGCATCGGCGTCCGGCCCTAGTTTTGAATTCATCACCGCCTGTTTGTCAGGATTAAATGTGATGACAAAATCTGCGTTGCCATTTACATTGATCGTTTTCATCAACGTCGCCGTTGGTGACGCGGTCCTTCCGGGCCCATCTTGAAGGACAAGTGCCCCGCCATTCCAGGCCTGATTTGGATAGACCTCTGCTAAATCGACGGCCCAGGGTGAGTGGACGACTACATCCGGCTGACCTCCGGCGCGGTTCACCGTTCCTTCGGTCTTCTTTACATCCTGGCTCCAATAATAGCATAGCTTGTTCGCTGCCGTTGCTCCGCCGCTTGGAGAAAAGGAAAGAAACGCTGAAACTCCAAACCTGTAGGCTACCCTTTGAATCATCAAATTCACGTTCTGGTCTAGCAACTCCAGGACACGTACGCTTCAAAATACCAGTCCGAGCCGTAGCCACCCCACACCGACGCGGAAATCTGTACGAGCGACTCACTGATTCCGTCACCATCCCATTCCTTATGGCGGGCCAAACGGCGACGGGGCCGGTTGGGAAATAACTAACCCCGGCAATTGCTCTTGAAGTGCCGCAAGACCTTGAGGAGTGATCCGGGTTTCGATCAGGTGCAGCCGTTGCAATCCTGTTAGCTCCTTGAGGTACGTGATAGCGCCGTCCGTATAGTCCCCTTGCAGGCACAATGACCGAAGTTTGGGCAAAGCCTTTAGTCGTTCCAGCCCTTCATCGCCCACCGTGCCGGGCAGCCCCAAATCGTGCAGCTCCTTCATCTGCTGAATGTGCTCCAAACCCGCCCCTGTGACAGCCGTGTCGCGCAGGCCAAGTTGCCACAACTTGGTCATATCGGCAAGATGTGCCAGCCCCTCGTCCGTGATGCCGGGCGGCAAGTGGAGGTAGCGCATCTTTGTGAGCCCCGCGATCTGAGCAAGCCCGGCGTCCGTGATTTCACTTTCCGGGCAAATGTAAAGGTTTTCGAAATCCTCGAACGCGCTTAAGTGCCCTAACCCAACATCAGTAATTCGGTGTGGAAGTCCAATAGAACGAACGTTCTTCAGCCCAATTAGATGAGCCAAGCCGTTCTCAGTTACGCCGGGTGACAGCGTGGGAAGACTAATCGTTTCGAGAGTCTCGCATTCCTTCAAGTGTACCAATCCTTCATCCGTTACGCGTGATCCCGTAATCCCCAAAGAACGAAGGTTGTTCATCTTTGACACATGGCGGAGCGCGTCGTTGGTGCAAGAATCGGGAAGATGCAACGATTCCAGTCGCGGCATTCCAACGAGCAGTGCGATGCCACCATCCGTGACCCGCGTGTAGCAAAGATTGAGCAGTTTGAGTTTTGGAAGGTTGCAGACGTGTTCCATGCCGCGGTCCGTGACTTCCGTGAAGCTGAGATCAAGGAATTCGAGTTCGCTGAGATCGGCAATGGTGCGCAATTCAACATCTGTACACTCGGCGCGCCGACCATTGAAGGATAGTTGAACGGCCTCTCCCTGGCGATTGAAATGTACATACCTGGCACGCTCCTTCAACATTGAGATTGGGTGGGCGGTGTCGTTTGCCGGCGTTTTGAAGGCTGGGGTTTCCGCCGAGTCATCACCTAGGAACGGTGTTTCGACTTCACTGAATTCGCCGTTCTGCCTTTCACGCAGGTAAGCCCAGCGAACTGTAGCGAAGGTATCATCCTTTGCTGACTTGGCAACTACAGCAAGTTCCGACGGGGGGCCGATTCTATCGAGCGCGACACCTGCCGCACGGCAAACAGCGATGGAATTATCTTCAAGCATAATTTGCGCGAGTCGATCAGCCATCGACTGCTCACCGGCTTCGCCTAATGAACCTATGGCCGCCGCGCGAACCGCTGGGGCATCATCGTCCAACATCTGTATTAGTAATTGGCGCATTCTCCGGTCGTCGTATCCGGCCAACGAGCCCGCAACGAGCATTCTTACGGAAACTTCTTTGTCGGCCGCCAAAGCCGCCGCGTCAGAATACTGAACGGGGAGGTTGTTGCGAAGCGAATTCAGCGTTCGCGCACGCAACGACGTCTGAAAGGCGCCCTTGACCAAAATTCCAAGGCTGCCAAGGACGCTGCCCAGCGTTGCGGTCGCCAGCATAAGTGTTAGTAAACTGATGCGCCATCGGCAGCGCGCTGTGGACGTCGAACGAACTGTTCGGACAGCCCACGCGGGAATGCTCCTGCCCAGTCCAACAGCCGCAACAATGAAAATGAAGATCTCCACGAATTGAAGCTGGGTTACCTGAAACGTTACCTGAAACCCCACATGCACACCAATCAGCATGCCCGCAGCGAGTGCCGCGGCCCAACTCAGCGCGCGCAAAACGAATGGAAATCGTTGGCTACGGCCCGATCTTGACAAAACGCCTGTACTACTCATTGTCATCATCCCATATCAGTCCTGTCGCTTTGATAATACCGTCGCCATCCAAATCTTCTTCCAGCGTGACCGTTGGATTCGCACCGGCCTCGTAACCTCCGGCGTCCAAATCGCTTATGTCCAGCGTAAAGTACTCCCACATTTGATCATCGTCGTTATCATCTCCAACGACCTTAACATGAATTTCTTTCTGTGTTTCCCCTGGTGTAAAGGTAAGCGGCGTACTGAATTTTTGTAGGTAGTCTCTTAAATATCCCGTAGAAATGGCACTACCGTCGTTTGTCTGGTAGTCGACCGTCACAGGTTTATCAACGGGATTCGAGAGGGAAACGACAAACGTGATGATCGGAAACTCACCGACGTCCCCTTCGTAGGCAAACGGTCCACTAACGGCAACGGTGACTTGCGACGTGTCGTCATTTGTGATCCATACGTCCGCCGCATCATTTCCATTTGGCACCTCGACGTTTCGCCCGCCAGCGTCATCTATGCGGATTCGCACTCGAAACTTCTCGTGGGCTTCCACTAGGTTGTCCGGTGTGATTGGTACCGAAAATGTGGTCGTGTCTCCATAATTCCCTGACAATGTTACAATACCAGAGACACTCGTATAGTCGGTCTCTGGAGTTGCGGACCCAGGAATCGCGATTGTTTCGTAATGAATACTCACGGGATGATCAACGGCGCTGGACAATCGTACCTCGATTTCAAACGGTCCCGCATCTTCATCGTGCACAAGTCCGACAAGTGGTGATACGGGATGTTCGTTGATTGTCACGTAAGCAATGTCATCGTTTTCGATCGTTCCAACGGCCATGCCACTACCAATGCTCACGTCGTCGTACATTGCCTCGCCGAAAGGACCAGTCAAGTAGTCTAGCGAGACCTCGAATGTCTCGTCGAGTTCGACTGTCGTATCACCAACTACCGTAACAATGATGATCGTTACCGTACTTCCAGCAGAAATCGTGACGGAACTCTCGGTAATCGGATTGTAGTCCTCGCCGCTAGTGGTCGAGATGTCATTGACGGAGTAATTTATCACGACGTCCTTGTCGACGCGAGCGGAGAGTTGCACAGTAAACTCGTAGAGCGAATTGTCGAATAGATTGCCATTCAGCTCGGTCTTCTTGTTTGGCGTAACGATGGATACGGTGGCCGAATCATCATTCAATATTGTGCCAATGGCCGGGAGGCACGGTGTGTCGATAGGTGCGCCGGCATTCGAGATCGATAGAAACACCCCGAACATCTCGTTATCTTCGACGACCGGGAATAACGTGGACTCTGGATTGGTAACGATGTCGAACGTGTGGAACTCGCCATCAAATCCGTCGAAGTGAATCTGCATGGTGGCAGTTGGTGCTACGAAATCTTCGCCAGCGACGGCCGTAAAGTCATGCGTGCTGAAACTTACGTCAAAGCCGCCGGCGACGAAACCGCCGGGTTGGTAAGTCTGAAAGAGCACCGTAAATGTGATTTTGTTGTTTGAATCTCCCGGTACGTTTCCTTCGGGCGCCACCGCGTCGCCGATTTCGAGGTAACCGATTGGCGCCCCGGAACCCGAGCCGCTGCCTGAACTGTAACCGCCGCCGGAGCCGTACTCGCCTTCGGCGCCCAATTCGCTGAGATACGCTGCGTCCACATAGTCAGGCACGTCGGCGTAGTCCGGCGCGTAGGAAAATGACGGCGGGCTTACTGTGTCGCCAGCCAACATGTGTCGCGGCTCCAGTGGCTGAAACTGCAGCCGCCGATGAGTCCTGCGGCGATGCAGTTTGGAACGTGAGCCCTGATTTTGATACAGTGAACCAAACTTCGCAAGCATATCTTTCCAAGATTGATGAGGCGAACGCATGAGTGGTGACTCCGTGAGACCGTAAGTGGAACCAGATCGGTTGGGGTTTGGGAACGGCTTGAACACGGCCAAACTCTGGCGAGTTCGGCTACCGGTGAATGCGAGTTCGGCTACCGGCGAATGGGTGAAGGGAACTGAATTGATTGGTGGCATATTGATTGGTGCCATAAAGCAAAGCGCGGGCCAGATCGTTGAACGAACGCGAAAAACGTCGGCGCCGGTGTCCGAACCTCTCACCAATCAAGCCTTTACGGATTGTCAGTGTGGCGGCAGAGGCTCCGGTGATCGAAAAGCCAGTCGAAAGGTCGGGTGGGAATGAGATTTCCCATGTGGGAAGATTCTTTCTCACTTGTGGGAAAGGTATTTCCCAATTGCCAGGCGCACTTGCGTGTCACCGGCGGGCTAACGCCCACCGTTCGCCAACACATTATTCCGAGCTTCGGCTACTTGACGGCAGGCCGAGTGCCATACCTGTGTCACGGCATTGGGAATTAGTGCTTGCAATGGCCTGTGATGCTTGTTCCAATAGGGGGCGTTACCACTTCTTCGGGCGATCGCTCGAATACCCGTTTCGGACTGTTATCTGGTATCAGCAGGAGAGAACGCATGGGTGCGGCAGACCCCGTGGATCAACTGCTTGTCCAACACGTGGGCAATGCGACCATCGTCACGTTTACTCAGCGGCGGGTGGACGAAAACTTTCCGGCAGGCGGCTTTTCGCAAGTGCTCACTCACCGGAGCACAGACGGCGGCTGCGGCCAGTTAGTGGTGAACTTGGGGCACGTCGAACACCTGAGCAGCGCGGGTTTGTCCCGACTGCTGGCGTTGCATCATCAAGTACAGAACGCCGGCGGACAATTGACCCTTTGCAATTTGCAGCCCGCCATTCAGGAGATTTTCCAAGCGACGCGCTTGGACCAATTGTTCAGCCTGCAGACTGAGCCCCTCGGACCTGATGGGCCGATCGATATAGCTGCGGAGCCACCTCCGATCAGTCCCGCGGCGGAACCAACCGCGCAGGATGACAGCGCCGAGTTGGTCACTCTTTGCTACCCAAAGAATGCAAGTGCGAGAAAACTGTTGCAGGCGTTAGCCGGTAACTTCCGTCTCGTCCACGTATCCGAGATTTCCGAGTTAGAGAATGCCCCTGAACCATTGCCCGCCGTCGCCGTCTTGCCCCTGCAGTGGAATGCGGCCAGCCGTGATCAGCATCCGCAACTGGATGTTTCCCTGCGGCGATATCTCGAAGAACATGCCCGGCAGCAAGTGGTAATGTTATATGGAAACCTGACGGAACTCCCCTTGCCGTTCTACCTGCAGGTTTTAGATACCGGAGTATCGCAAATTCTCGACGTCGCGAGTTGTCAGTTTGCGGACGAGTTGCTAAGTAGCGTCCAGCGCGCCGTGCAAGAACGGCGAGAGCGGGCAGAGGAACAGGAGGAGCTAAAGGATTTCTTCTGTCAACTCGGTTTAATCGCCGAGAGCGACGGTATGATGCACGTCTTCCAGCGCGTGGCCACGGCCAGTAAGACGAACGACATGCCGGTCTTGTTGGAAGGAGAGACCGGCACCGGCAAGGAGCGGTTGGCCCGCGCCATTCACCTGTTGGATCCTAAACGTTGCCGTGGGCCGTTTATACCAATCAACTGTGGGGCAATCAGCAAGACGCTGGCCGAGAGCGAACTATTCGGGCATAAAAAGGGAGCGTTCAGCGGCGCCGAGAGCGAACGCTTGGGCATTTTCCGCGCGGCGAGCGGCGGCACGCTGCTGTTGGACGAGATTGGCGAACTCGATCCGGAATTGCAACCCAAGCTTTTGCGCGTGCTGCAGGAACGGCGGTTGCTTCCGCTCGGCACGGATTACGAATCCAGCATTGACATCCGGATCATTGCCGCCACCAATCGCTGCCTGAAGTGGATGGTGGAAACGGGACAGTTCCGGCGCGATTTGTACGAGCGGCTCAATGGGTCTCCGATTCACATTCCGCCGCTGCGCGAAAGGCCGCAGGACATCGTTCTGCAAGCGCGGTACTTTCTGCACCGTCAAGCGGGCTCGCGGACGCCCAAGCCACTGGACTTCAGCCCCCGCGTGTTGGAGTTGCTGCGCGCCTTGCAATGGGAAGGCAACACGCGGCAACTGGAAAACTTCATCCGCGCGACGCTGGCCGACAACCCGCAGGGCCCTCTCATTCGGATGGAAGACCTGCCACGAAGGATGCTCTATCAAATGCTGGAAAACTTGTCGCCGCGCCGCGAGGACCATCCGCGGCACGCGCATGTTGTCACAGTTGACAAGCCGGAGACGCGCCATACCGCCGATCCACTCGACGAATTGCTCCAAACGATCCGCTCAGAAAATCTGTCCTTGGACGATTCCCTTTCGCAGATTGAACGACGACTGCTCGCAGCGACGCTTGTGCGGAACCAGGGCAATCAATCGCGCGCGGCCGAAGAACTCGGTTTAAGCCGCCGCACGTTATTCAATAAACTGAAGAAGTATTGCCTCGATTAGGTTCATGCGCGCCAGGCGGGCATTCTACGGACGGTCGGACTGCTGGCGATCCGCTTCCTCGAAGAGTGCCGCTAAGGCACGGGCTTAGTTGACCTTGAGAATCCTACCCGGCTGTTTTGGTTGATCCGGTTGCTCGGGCTTTCGGTCGCTTGGCCCACCGATGTTGAAAGGATCGACGTCCGCAGCAGGCCGCGGCTCTTTTGCGTCGGCGCCCGGATGGCCATTGCGGCGAGCTGGCCGCCTGGCTTCGTTCTCGTCCACGCGCGTGACTGTAAGCGAGGTGGCAAAGAATTTGGGTGGCCGGGTGGCAATGCCTTCGGCGTGAATCTTGTCGCCGGGGCGGATGAGCCGAACGTCGCTGGCTGCGATATTGACCGCCGCGTCCGGAGTCAGCCGAACGCTGATCGTCTTGTTCTCAGGCAGAGCAATCGTGATACTGCCGCGTGATGCATAGGTAAGTTGTCCCGCGATCAAATAGTTTTCCACCACGGCACGCTCGCCAAAGTCTCGCGCGTCGGGTTTCGCATCACCTCCGCCAATCGCGTTGGGCAGCAGGCCGAAGACGCTGTCCTTGGTTCGCGTGATGACCGTCACTTGTGAGACCGGATGCTTCACCGTGCGCTGATTTTCCACCTCGGCCTCAAGGCGGACGTACATGCCCTGCTTTAAAAAGTCTGCCGATTCCACGCCGCTGATTTGCAATCGAAGTTCAGGAATTCCTTCGTATTTCACGTTCTCGTCGATGCGGCTGGGATCAATTAAGCCGATCAGCGTTTCGCCCGTGTCGGTACGGATCGAAATGGCTTGCGGAGTGACGGCTTTGACCGTTCCGCTGGCTTCGATGGGAGCCAACTGGGCAGCGGCCGGCCGCGCCTCAGCTACGGCGATCGCGAATGTGAGGATCGCAACAAGCAGAATGTCAGTTGATCGCAACATGGCTAACTCCAACACACGCGAACTCGTTTTCTCTCGCACTACCTCTAACATACCGCCGACGCCGCAAGAGTTCCAGCGAATCCAAGGCGAACGTCGGCGGCTGGCACCGCCAGCGCGGGGCAGTTGTAAGTCTCGCTGGAGACCGTCACAATGCACTAGATGACCACTTCCAATCGAATCACTGTGCCGCATTTCACGGCGCTGAAGGCCGAGGGCCGCAAGATCAGCATGCTGACGGCCTACGATTTCACGATGGCGGCGCTGTTGGACGCGACGGGCATCGAGGGGATTCTGGTGGGCGACAGCATGTCGATGGTGGTGCAAGGACATGAGAACACGTTGCCCGTGACGCTGGACGAGATGATCTATCACGCCGAAATGGTGGGCCGCGCCGTGCGGCACGCGCTGGTCGTCGTCGACATGCCGTTTCCTACGTATCACTTAGGCGTTCATAAAGCGATCGAAAATGCGGGCCGCATCTTGAAGGAGACCCGTTGCCAAGCGGTCAAGTTGGAAGGTGGCGCCGATCAAGCCGAGACGATCGCCGGTTTAGTCGCCGCGGGAATTCCCGTGATGGCTCATGTGGGTCTGCGGCCGCAAAGCGTGCATCAGATGGGCGGTTACAAAGTACAACGCGATGAAGAGCGGCTGCTGGCCGATGCGCGGGCCGCCGAACAAGCGGGCGCGTTTTCGGTCGTGCTGGAGTGCATCCCCGCATCGCTCGCCGCCAAGATCACCCAGTCCTTGCGCATCCCGACAATCGGCATCGGCGCCGGCCCCGCTTGCGACGGCCAAGTATTGGTGATTAACGACCTGTTGGGACTGACCAGCGGCTACGTCCCTCGCTTCGTCAAGAAATTTGCCGACTTGCAAGGCATCATCGCCGGCGCTGCCACCCGTTACCGCGATGAAGTCCGCCAGGGCACATTTCCCGGTGACGAACAAACGTTCAAGTAACATCGCTTGCACCGCTGCTCACATATCGCAAATCGAATATCAAAAATCAAAAATCGCAAATCAATCCATGTCCAATCGGCTCGCAAACGAAACCAGCCCGTACCTGCTGCAGCACAAGAACAACCCGGTCGATTGGTATCCCTGGGGACCGGAGGCGCTCGAAAGTGCGAAGCGGGACGACAAGCCGATTTTTCTGTCGATCGGCTATTCGGCCTGTCACTGGTGTCATGTGATGGAGCACGAGAGTTTTGAGAACGAGCAGATCGCCGAGCAACTGAACGACAAATTCGTGTGCATCAAGGTTGACCGCGAGGAGCGGCCGGACCTGGATCAGATCTACATGAACGCCGTGCAGCTTCTGACGGGCCGCGGCGGCTGGCCGATGTCGGTTTTTCTGATGCCGGACTTGCGCCCGTTTTACGGCGGCACATATTGGCCGCCGCACGCGAGCCGCGGCATGCCCGGCTTCGATCAAGTGATTTTGGCCGTGCATGACGCATGGCAGAATCGCCGCGATCAAGCCATCGAACAAGCGGGCGAGATTACAAAACATTTGACGCAGGCCGGCGCGATAGACTCATCCGGCGCAGGTCTGCGGCTGGAACTCTTGCACAACGCGGCCGTGAAATTGGAGCAAGCCTTTGACTTCACGCACGGCGGTTTCGGCGGCGCACCGAAATTTCCGCATTCCATGGACGTGCAGCTTCTGCTGCGCATTTGGCACCGGCAGCCGCGGCAAGGTTTGCTGGACATGGTCAGGCTGACGCTGGACAAAATGGCGCGGGGCGGTATTTACGATCATCTGGCCGGCGGCTTCGCACGGTATTCGGTCGATCAGCGGTGGCTGGTGCCGCATTTTGAGAAGATGCTGTACGACAACTCGCTGTTGACCGCCGCGTATTTGGATGGCTATCTCGCGACCGGCAATGCGGAATACGCGCGCGTGGCTCGCGAGACGCTCGACTACATCCTCCAATACATGACCGACGAGCAAGGCGGCTTCCACAGCACCGAGGACGCCGATAGTGAAGGCGAAGAGGGCAAGTTCTACGTCTGGACACCGCGCGAGGTCCAAGCCGTGTTGGGTGAAGAACGCGGAGCCCGCTTCTGCTATGTGTACGACGTCTCGGAAGCCGGCAACTTCGAACACGGCAACAGCATCCTGAACTTGCCAAAGACAATCGCGCAGTGTGCTTCACTGCGCGGCTGGGACCCCGCGGAACTGGAAACGGAATTGGCCGAGTCGCGCGCGAAACTACTGGCGGTGCGCGACCAGCGGATACGGCCCGGCAAGGATGACAAGATTCTCGTGAGCTGGAACGCGCTCATGATCGACGCGATGGCGCGGGCCGCGGGGATTCTCGACGAGCCGAAGTATCTTGATGCTGCAACACGCGCCGCGGATTTCATTCGGAAGGACTTGCGCAAAGTGGACGGCCGGCTGCTACATGCGTGGCGACACGGGCAGGCGAAGTTCGATGCGTACTTGGATGACTACACGTATTTCATCAACGCTCTAGTGACTCTGTACGAGGCCGGCTTCGATGAGCGTTGGATCGACGAGGCCGTGCGACTGGCGGACATTGTGCTAAAACACTTCGCCGACCCGCACGGCGGCGGATTCTATTTCACGGCCGACGACCACGAACAGTTAATCGCTCGTAACAAAGATCTATACGACGGCAGCGTCCCCAGCGGTAATTCAATGGCCGCCACGGCACTGTTGCGTTTAGGCAAGTTATGCGGACGTGACGATTATCTGAAGGCCGCGTTCGCGACCCTGGAAATGGGCACAGGCTTAATGGAACGCGCGCCGACCGCCGCCGGCCAGATGCTGATTGCCGCCGACATGTATTTCGGCCCGACTCCCGAGATCGTCGTGCTGGGTGAAAGCCAAGATGCCGGCACGGCTGCGGCACTGTCGGATCTGCGGAAGCGTTTTGTCCCCAATTACGTGCTTGCTTGCCGAGCGTCCGCGGACAGCGACGGTGGATCACCAAATCTAGCGACGATCTTCGCCGGCAAGGCGCCGCAAGGAATGCCACCCACGGTTTTTGTTTGCGAAAACTTCTCGTGTCAGGCACCTGTGAGCGGCAAAGACGCCGCCATCGCCACCTGGGAGCATCTGTCGTTGAACCGCGACCCAGCGGAAAGCGCGACACCGACCCGCTCCCCATTGGGTCGCGGTTAAACGAAGGCTGGCCAGTTAATGCACCAACGACAACGACCTCCGCCACGCTCCGGTGACGGAGGTCGATTCGCTTATATGTATTGCCACGTCCCTGTTTAGCCGCTAGTGCTTTGTCAAAGCTTAGCTTTAGGGTTGGCCAACTGCGTGGCGTAAGCTTCCAGCTTGCGTTTCTGGGACGAAATCGGATTGGCAAGCAGGATGCTTACCCCACTTTTTAACTTTGACGAAGCGCTAGCCCACTAGTTTGGCATATGCGTCGATGGCTTTCTTTGCTTCGGCCACACCGCCCAACTGTTCGGCCAGCCGCTTGGCTTTCAACAGCAGATCCAAAGACAATGCGTCGCCGCCGCCTCCGGGTTTGCGGCCGGGACGTCCGCGGCGCTTGCCGGACTTGCGTTTGTCGGTCGATTTAACGGTGCTCACGAACGCCGCAGTAACATCGATGCCGGTAGCATTCAGCGCTTCGGCGACGGCCTTGGGTCCCTGATCGGGGTTGGCCGTTATATACTCGCGAATCGCCTGCGACTTGCTGACGCCTGAACCTCTTGCCTTTCTGGCCATGATTCTTTCTCCTCGATTATCAAATGAATGGACACGGGATGGGTTTGCTTAGAACGCAGCCTACAATCAACACATGCCAATGTCTATACCCTATGTCAAATAAATTATGATTTTTATTGACATCGAGTTGCGGCGCCCTTTGCATCATAACCGCGCACGATTTTCTTTGCGTTCATTGCGGCAACCCGCGTTGCGAGTGCCTGTCCCCCATGATCGCTATGTACGTAACCGCGCATGCGCGGGGAATGAGGCGCGTCCTTAGCGGGCGTAAAAGGCACGGTTGAGCCTTGTGGATAATTCTTCTACAATCTGTCGCTTGCCAGTAGATGATTTCCGCAGGAGTTGTTTCGCGATGGGTATCGAACGTACGCTCGTGTTGCTCAAACCCGATTGTGTGCAGCGACGGTTGATCGGCCGGATCATGAGTCGCTTTGAAGACAAGGGTTTTAATATTGTCGCGATGAAGTTGATCCGCATTACGCCGGATTTGGCCAAACAACATTACGCCGAACACGTCAGCAAGCCGTTTTATCCTGGCTTAGAGGCTTTCATCACGGGAGCCCCCGTGGTGGCCATGATTATCGAGGGGCTGGAAGCGATTCGCGTGGTGCGCGAGATGCTGGGTGCCACCAGCGGCTTAAAAGCCGCGGCCGGTACGATCCGCGGCGATTATAGCAGCAGCCGCCAAATGAATTTGGTCCACGCCTCGGACGGCCCGGAGGCTGCGGCCCGCGAAATCGCCCTGTACTTCCGCGATAGCGAGATTTTCGCATACGAACCAACTCTCACGCCGTGGCTCAAGGCAGCCGACGAGTGACGACCACGTCAGGCGCTTTGTGCTTGGGGCCTCAGCCAGCCGATGATCTTCTTCATGACCAGCGGAAAGATGCCCAACAGGATCAAGGCCACCAGCAGTTCCACCTTAAGAATGCTGCCCGTGCCGCGCTCGGCGATCTGATGCAATGTCGGCAGCGACGAGCCGGTATATACATACACGCAGGTGCCCGGCAACATCCCCAGTTGGCTGACCCACCAGTACGTCCGCGTGCGCATTTTTGTCAGTCCCATCACCACGTTGATCACAAAGAACGGGACGGCCGGGATCAAACGCAGCGTGAATAAATAGAACGCGCCCTCGCGCTCTAAAGCCCGATTAAAACCCTCCAAGCGATCGCCGAAGCGCGCTTGAATAGTCTCGCCGAGTAGATAGCGGCTGAGCAAGAAGGCCGCCGTCGCTCCCGCCGTTGAGGCAAAACTGACTAACACCAACGCCGGCCAAAATCCGAACAGCCAACCGTACAGCAAGGTCATCCCCGCGGCACCGGGCAGCGACATCGACGTCACGACCACATACAGCACAAAGGCGATCGCAAACACTTCCACCGGATGTTGCTGCTGAAAGGCTCTCAACTGCGATTCACGCTCAGCCAATGACTCTAGCGATAGTTCGTCACGGAAGAAGATGAAGAGAATGGCAAAGGCCGCGACAACGATACCGGCCACCATCAGCTTCACAATCCACTGCCTTCCGGATCGTTTGCCGCGTTGCGGTTCCGCGGACTGTGGGGAATTGTCTGGATTGGACATAGTTCTGATCCACGATTCAAAGTTCCGTTTCTCTTCGGATGCGACCAGTGTGAACCAGGTTACGCTCACCCAATTTGGAGTGCGGCGATTTATCGCCGCTTTAGGAGTTTTTGGATTATGTTTCCGAAATCCAAAGTGAAAAGCGGTGTTAAATCGCCGCGCTCCAAATCCAAGCTAGAGCTTCGCTGCAGGCGTTTCGGCGCGCAGTTGCGCGATCATGTCGAACGTGGCGGCTTCGACCGCCTGTTGCCAACGGGCTTCGCCGAATTGGTCTTTATATTCCTTTCGCGAATGAGCGAAGATGATGCCGCGCGAGTTGTTGATGATCGCACCCAGACCACGCGCGTCGAAGGTTGCCGCCACGTCGCACGCGGCGCCGCCCTGCGCGCCGAAACCCGGCACCAAGAACCAAGTGTGAGGCATTGCGGCACGTAGCTCCGCCAACTGCTCAGGATACGTTGCGCCGGCGACGGCGCCGACCACGCCGTAGCCGCACGTGCCTACCGTGTTCGCTGCCAGTTGCTCGACATGTTCGGCCACGTGCCGGTACAGCGGCCGCTGGTCCGCGACCAGATCCTGAAATCGCGCCCCGCCAGGATTAGAGGTCTTTACAAGCACAAACAATCCGGCGCCGCGCTCGGTGGCCGTTTCGACAAATGGCGATAGACTATCGTCGCCCAGATACGGGCTTACTGTCAGCGCGTCCGCGCCCCACGCGCTGGCTGGCGGCGCTCCCAGATATGCCCGTGCATACGCCGTGGCTGTTGTGCCGATGTCGTTGCGCTTGCCGTCGAGAATGACCAATAGTCCCTTTTCACGTGCGTAGACAATCACCGCGGCCAGAGCCGCCATGCCGGCAGGACCCACTTCCTCAAAGAAGGCCGCCTGCGGTTTGACGGCCGCCACCAGCGGCGCCACAACGTCGATCACCTCGCAACAGAATCGGCGATAACAGTCGGCCACGGCCGTCCAATCTCGTTGATCCGCATCGCCGCGCACCGCGGCTGGCAAACTCTCGTATCGCGGATCGAGGCCCACCAGCACCGGATTTCGACACCGGACGACGGCCGCAGCAAGCTGATCGGCAAAGTGACTCATCGCAGATGTTCCCTCCTTGCTTTCGCATCCAATGCCAGATCCACATTGTAGCCGTACAAACTATTCCGCCGACAGGAGGTAGTGATACCGTTTGTAGGTCGGACGCCCTCGTCCGACAGCGAATCCGCGTGAAACATAGGACGGACGAGGGCGTCCGTCCTACGAATTCGTCAAATGGTATCACTACCCGACAGGACGCTCCGCAGGAAAGCGCGCGTCTCCGCTTGTTCGAACAGGTTGGTGTGATGCACGCCGCGGATACGTTTGAGCTGAATGCCGGGTGGGCTAAGCACTTGGTCGTCGGGGTTAAAGAGCAACAACTGACTGGCTGGAATCGGCTTGTTCAGTTTGTTCAGCGATAACTCCTTCTGATCGATGGCCCAGACGCTCGCCGTATCAACGACCAAGTCGTTTGCGTGTGGGAAGAAGGCATCGACCGCGGTGTCAAAGGTTTTGTCGGCCAGACTCTTCAGGTTGAATTCCTCATGGGGTTCATAGTTCGCAGCAACTGCGGCATAGGACACGTCAGCGGGAAAAGCACCTTTGGCTTGCAAGCGCGCTAGAAAATCGTTGGGTCCCAGCATCATCGGGTTCTGGGCCAGCAGACCAGGGATCTCTTTTTCCCCCTGCCGCACGATCAATTGCACGAGCATGCCGCTGAGCGCACCGTACAAACCCAGCGGATCGGAGTGGACAAAGTTGACCAAGAGATCGGCCGCACGGCCCCAGTTTTTCGGATTCGCCAAATTCGTTCCGGCGTTGGGCGTGCCCACAAACACCACGCGGCGTACCGCGTCCCCGTGGCCCAACAATTCGACAAACGCCCGCGCCACGAGCCCGCCGCGGCTGTGCGTGATCACATCCAATTTGTGGCCGCGGTGCAATTCAGGGTCGAGCAAGTCCCACAACATTTGGGCGTTCTGTTCAGGCGTTTTCGAGAGCGTCCAATGATCAAATGCGATAACAGCTCGATAGCGACTGCGCGCCCAATCGAGAAACTCTTCGCCCAATGAACCGGTCGGTTTGGCCGCTTTGCCAAACGTCCCATGCACGATCAGCAGCACGCGATCTTGTTGCCCACCGCTCAACGGTTCGTCCAGCCAATCCCCCTTCGACTTTGGAAGCGGTTCGAGTTTCGGCCCCGGCAGAATCCGCACCAGCCGTTCAGTGGCGACCTGTTCTACGTCGTATTGTTCTACCAAGCGTGCGATCAGCGACTTATCTTCGGAACCTACGACGCGGCCCACAACCCAACGCCCGACAACTACGACGTAGTTCCCCAAGCCGCGTTGCATGCCCAGCGCCCCGCGCACCTTGTCCTGCTGAGCGGCTTCGGCCAAATTAGAATCGGGAAGCGGACGCGACAAGCCCGTGACTGGATCGATAATTCGCCACGAACGTACGCCGTTGATTTCTACCAACTCAACCACGGGAAGATTTGAGACCATGGCGCCGCGTGCCGTGTCGTAGTTGGCAGGCTGCAAACCTGGACCAGTGATCTCTCGCAGCGTCTTGCCCGCCGACGCTTGCGTGACGTGCCGGACCGGCGATTTGAGTTTCGTTTTGCGAGGCTCAGCCAGAACGGCCAACTCCTGATCTTCCGGCGGCCTCGATACGCCGGAGTCCGGCGACCATAAAGACTTCAGCAATTGCGGCGTCGGATCGCCAAAAAGCACGAAGCTGGCCCAACTGAGCGCCACGTTGGCGGCCAGCGGTTGCAATTGCGGCGATTCTTCAACCGGGAACAAGTCTTGCTTGACTCTTTCCTTGGCTTGCCGCAAAGACTCCCCGAGGCTCAAGCGATCCATCACTAATCCGCGATAGAAATCCAACGCCATCTGGGCCGCGACAAGATCGTTGACCGGCCAGAGTGGCGCGATGTAGGCCGACACGCCTTGATTGATAAAGGCCGTCGCCAGCCCGAACACGTCGCCTTGATAAACTTTCGACGAAGTACCCGAGTCCATGCCGGCCTCGCAGGCGTTGGCATACACGAGCCAGGGAGGCGAGTCGCACCAGGCCAGCGTGTTGCGGATTTCGCGGGCCCGCAGCAACCCGTCGCTTAACAGCCAAGCGCTGCTTTCCGGATCTTCTTCGTTAAACACCGCGTGGCCGGCGTAATGAATGATGTCGAACGTGCCCCGACGCAGCAAACGGCGAAAACCGCTGGCTGTCAGCACCTCGCCGATTAACGGAGTAACGTTGATTTGGATCAGGCCCGCCAATTCGCCCTGGGCCAATTCGTGAAACTGATCGACGACTCGCTGTGCTTCGTAGCGGGCGCCGGACAATTGCGGAGCGTACAAGTTCGTTTGCCGCTTGAATTCGTCGGTAAACAGCGGGTCGCCAATCACGAGCACATCGATCGTGCCCGGTTCGCGCTTCCCCGCGCGACGCGCAATTTGTTGCTGCATGAACACCTGGCGGCCGACGGCAAAACGCTCGCCCAACGCACCAAACCTGTCGAACATCAATTCCCACGGGTAACGCATCAGCGTGCTGGGAATCTGCAATCGCAAGGGCGGTACCGCTTTCGTCTCGTCAAGCAACAATTGACGTTCGTCATTCAGGCACTGGGCCAGCGATTGAATTACGTCCTCTCCCAGAATTCTGCCCGGACCTTCCAATTCATTGCGCGCGTCTTGCAGCGGTTCGGTGCTGTTGAGCAGCCGCTTGAGTTCCGCCAGCGCCGAATCAATGGTGGTCTGATAGACGTTACTTTCCTGCTGCGGGATGGTGGCACCGCCAGAGGATGATTCGAGCCGCAGCCGGTAAGTTCGCCGGCCGGTTTCCTCATCGCACTCGTTGACCGGCTCCGGGTCCAAGGTCAGCGACAGCGCTTTGTCGCCTGCCAGCGCAAGGAAATGCCCTTTCAGGTCTGAAATTACGGAGCTCGGGCTGATCAGCCACTTGAGCAACACCTCACGCGCCGGCCCGGTGGCTTCGGTTAGCCAGGTGTTGATCAGCCGCCAAAGCGTGTGCGGCTTTTCGGTGATCATCTGAAAGGCGCCCAAGAGCGCGGGCCAATGCACATCCTGGCAGAAGTCCAATCGCCGATAATTTGAGTCACTGGAATTGAAGCTCTGCCCCGAGTCCTGCGTGCTCTCGGAAGCGGTCCACGCGGGAAGCAAAATGGACAGCCCTTGTCCGCGGGCGTGGCTGGCGCAAACCAGCAACGGTGGCGGTTCAAGGGATTCCGGCTGCGCATCCGCATCCACTTGTCGCCGCGATTTCGTCGCAAGTTGAGCGGGCGACTTTCGTTTGACTGGTGGCCGGAAAATTCGACGAGCCTCATTCAACAGCCGGCATAAATTCTCGATGCGCGCCTGTTGACCGTGTGCGGCCGGCACATCTTTCTCATCGCGGAGCGCTTGCCGCGTACGTGCGAGAAGATCGAGCAAGTCCACGGCCGGCAATGAATCCTTGTCGTCGGCATGATTCTGACTAGCCCGATCTTTTTTGGATTCGCCCGGTATATCGGGGCTGACCCATTTCAGTTTGTTGCCAGCAAAAACCTGTTGCAACGCGTGCAGCACGTGCCAATCGCCCAAACCTTGCATCAACGCCAAGGCCAAGACGTCCAAAGCCCGGGCCGTGGTCTCCATGGCTTTCAATCGCAAGGCGACCATGCGCGGTTCCATGTTCGCCTTGGTAAACTCTTCCGTCACCTCGTCCACGATCAGTTCTCCCAACTCTTCCGCGCTGCCGTTCCCGTCGAATTGTTTTTTCCATTCGATTAAAATTCTGTCATAAGGCCAGCCCGTGTCGGGCAGCGGACTCTGCGAGGCGACAAACACTTCCGCGTGATCGCGTAGCTGATAGGCAATCTCGAAGAACGCCGCGACACCCAAATCTAACGCCAATAGATCGATCGGCCTCTTGCGCTGCTGAGCGACCGCGGCCAAGATGTCCCGCAGTTGATAGGCCTCCAGCGCGCTGCGATTTGTCTGATCGTGACACATTGAAAAAAGGCGTCGTTCAGTGAACTCTCGCCGCTTCTTCTCATCCTGCCGCAAATGTTCCGGCATTAAAATGCTGCGAACATATCGCGGGTGCAGACCCAGGCCGGAGATGATCACCGCCACGTGATCCGACGGTGCCCGCTTGATGCCCCACAGGAGAAAATCGATGGCCGACTGCGGATCGCCCGTGTCGACGCGCACGTTCTGCTCGCCGAATTCGTTCTTCAGCGGCTGCGAGACCCGGCCTTCAGGCAGCACGTACCGGCCGGCGCCTTCGCGGCGGTCGCGCTGCACGATCACGTGTGTCTGCGCTGAACTGCCGACTTTGCACAGCTCATTAAAATCCGAACCGATGTGGGCGTCGAGAATATCGTTGTCGCCGCACATGTAAACCAAGAACGTCCAGTCCTTGTGGACCGGTAAAGAGTCGCCGGCGGATGAACTGCCGTCAGCTTGTGGCTTGGAACGAGTTGCTTTACGTGCCATGTCGTCGTCTCAATTGCAGCGCCATCGTTGCCTGCGCCACAGTAGGCCAGACACTCCATCGCCAGAGCGTGTCTTAGATCGCGTCGCGACGCAGTGGTTGATATGGTGTCAAGAGTCTGGAGTTAAGTATAAGCCAAAGCATCAGGCATGCCAGAAAATCGTCACACCCTGCCCATTCGCCGCCGTTCGACGCTCAAAACGTGAGCCGAACGCGCAAGTTTTGAAGTTGCGCTAGCATCAATTTGTAGCCGAATTCGCCAGAATTTGGTTTTCGAGTTCAACACAAGACCGTCCAAATTCTGGCGAATTCGGCTACCATCAATTGAAACGCGCAACTTCAAAATGCGCAAGCGTCGGGTGTTCCAAAACGTGCGTCGGGCGTCGAGTGTTCGGGCGTCGGGCTGGATACGCGGGCGAACCAAAGCCCGCGGCTAGCGGCTTGTTGACTTAGTAACCCGAAGCGTAAGCGAGGGCGTCCGTTCCTCCCTCGCTTACGCTTCGGGTTATGATTTACGCCATACGTCGCTTCGACGCCGACTAAATTATCAAGCCGCTAGCGCCGTCGGCACACACGTTGCGCACGGTTCGTCTTCAGTTAATACCTAATA
>JBGTKH010000129.1:0-11918 GCA_041744735.1 Pirellulaceae bacterium
CCGCCTACGCCTGGCCCGCCGACTTGTCCGACGAAGCGATCCTGGAAAAACTGTTGCAACTGAACCTTGAGCGCTCGGCCGTCTGACACACGTCCGTTGGCGACGGAGCTGGTTGACGTTTTTCCCTGGATGGGCATAATGTACATGAACGATGAATCGTCCAGCTAGCGGAGGATGCAATGATGAACGTGGGCGTGGCGGAAATCCGAAACAACCTGGCGGACACCTTAAATCGGGTCGTGTATCAGGGCGAGCGGATCGTGTTGGAGCGGAGGGGCAAGGGCGTGGCGGCCATCGTGTCGATGGAAGACCTGACCTTACTGGAAGCCCTGGAAGATCGCGAAGACGTGCGAGCGGCCAAGCGGGCGCTGGCCGACATGAAACGCAAGGGGGAAGGGCCGATCCCGCTGGCCAAAATCAAAAAGCGGCTGGAGATGCGCTAAGGCATGGCGAAGCGGGCTTATGCGGTGATGTTTGCTCCCGCGGCCGATCGGGAGTTGCGTCGGCTGCCGGAAGCGGTGCAACGGCGCATTATCGCGGCCGTCGAAACACTCCAAGAGAACCCGCGGCCAGTCGGCACGAAAAAGTTGGCCGGCACGGAAGACTTGTGGCGGGTTCGCGTGGGTGAATACCGCGTGGTGTACCAAATCGATGACGACCGCCTGCTGGTTTTGGTGGTGCGCGTGGCACATCGCAAAGACGTGTATCGAGGGTGAAGGTTTTTCTGCGGCCGGGCTAAGACTGGGTGCGGCTGATTGATTTGCATGCAACAGTATCGTCGTCCCCGCGGCTAGGTTACAATCTGGTCGCGCATTCACGCTTTCACAACCGAACCGAGGAGACCATGCCATGCGATGTGCAACACTGCGCAGCTTTGTTCTTTCGTTCCTTTCGATCATTCTGATCGCCACGGCGGCTCAGGCGCAAGCGCCGGAGAAGCTGAAGGTGCTGATTGTTACCGGCTTCGACGTGGGTGTGCACAATTGGCGTGATACGACTCAGCAAACGGCGGCGATCCTGGAAGAGGCGGGGCGGTTCGACGTGAAGGTTTGTGAGGACGTAGGGATCTTCGAGTCGTCGTCGCTGGCCGGCTACGACGTGGTGGTGCTGAACTACGGCTTCTGGACGGCACCGGACCCAAGCGACAAGGCCAAGGCGGCTCTGCTGGATTACGTGAAGAGCGGCAAGGGGCTTGTGGCATTGCACTTCGCCAGCAGTTCGTTCCAGGACTGGGCTGATTATCATGAGCTGCTCGGGCGTTATTGGAAGAAGGGGCTCGGCGGCCACGGCCCGCGCGGCAAGTTCACTGTGAACATCAAACAGGCAGAGCACCCGATTACCAGCGGCTTGACGGATTTCGAGGCCGACGACGAACTGTACGCGAAGCTCAGCGGCGACGCGGAAATCGAGGTGCTCGCCACGGCCGACTCTGACTGGAGCGAGCAGACGGAACCGATCGTCTTCGTCAAGCCGTACGGCAAGGGCCGAGTGGTTCACAACGTGCTGGGCCACGATGCGCTCGCGCGCGAAAACCCCGCGTTCCAAACGCTGCTCTGCCGCGGCGTCGAGTGGGCCGCGACGGGGAAAGTGACCATCGGCAAGCAAGCGGGAAACTAGTGCTTTGTGAACGATGAGTTTTAGGGTTCACCGCTTTGTGGCGTAAGCTTCCAGCTTGCGTTCGTCCTGATTTCACGATTGGCAAGCAGGATGCTTACCCCACTTTTTCGCTCGGACAGAACGCCAACGCATAGACGTAGAACGCACGTCCACGTCCGTCGGAAGTTTTCACGTTGCCACCGGTCGGACGAAGACGTCCGACCTACAAGCAAGCTTGACGCTACATCATTGTTTGCATCGTGGAGTTAGGGATGGCAGAAGCGGACGCAGAATCCCGCCAAACTCATGGCTTCCGTTACTCGGCCTTCATCAGTTACTCCCACAGCGACTCGGCGTGGGCGAAGTGGTTGCACAACCGGCTGGAAACGTACGTCGTACCAACGTCATTCCGCAGCCAGCAGGTGGTGAACCAGAAAACGGGCCGCCTGCGGCCGGTGTTTCGGGATCGCGATGAACTGCCGGGCGCTGCCAGCCTGAGCAACGCGATCGTTGGCGCCCTAAGCGATTCCGCGTTTCTTGTGGTCGTCTGTTCGCCTCGGGCCGCGAAGTCGATCTATGTGAACCGCGAGGTGGAATGTTTTCGATCGCTCGGACGGCCGGACAATATCCTGGCGATCATTGTTGACGGCGAACCGGGCGCTCAAAGCAAGGGCAACTCCGAGGTCGAATGTTTTCCCGTCGCCATGCTGCCGACAGACGAAGCTGACTCGTCGCATGCGGAACCGCTGGCCGCAGACGCTCGCGCGCAGGGAGACGGTAAGAAGCTGGCGGTGCTCAAGGTCTTGGCCGCCATCCTCGGCACCAATCTGGGAGAACTTCGCAAGCGCGACGCCATTCGTCAACGTCGTCTCTTGTTTCAGCGACTGACTGTGTGTTGTGTGATCGCGGCGGTTCTGGCCGGTGTGTATCTGTTGGCTTCCGACGGCGGATTCGATGCTCCGGGTAGCGAAGCGATCCGGACGCTGATCGATCGCCACGAGATGAGCGTGCTGCGTCCCGTACCCGCCGGCGCGGAGACGAAAGCTGCGGCCGTCGATGCGAGGAAGCAATATATCGATATCCTCGTGAAGAGCCGTCTCGACGAGGGCCGGTTTCCTTGGGACACGCCGGGCGACGAAACGCACGCCGATACCTGGAGTACGTGCCAAGCCCTGGCGGCTCTGAGTCGTTCGCCGGAGATGCCGCACAGCGAAAGTCAACGATTGTTGGAAAGCTTTCGCCGCATGTTCGATCCCGCAGTCTTGAAACATGAGGATGGCGTACCGACCGGCTGGCAACAACGGCGCGGCAGCCCTTCGCGGGGAACAGTTGCCTTGTGGATAACGACCGCTTTGGCGATCGCCGTCGATCGAAGTGACCTGTTCGACGAATCGGCGCGGAATGAATTGAAGCAATTCCTTGCGACGGCCACTCATATCGCGCAGCAATATCATTCAACGTCCGGCGGCGGTTGGAACATGTTCGGCGGCATGCATTCTCAGAACCCCGACAACTACACTTCGGCACTGGCGCTGCAAACGCTGTTGCATTTGGAACGAGCCGACCTGCCGTGGAACAATGACTCTGCTCGTCGCAGTGAACTTCTCAAGCAGACGGCCGCATGGCTGGTATCGACCTACGATGCGGAACTGCCGATTCCCGGCTGGCGGCGAGCGCCGTACGACGAAAGTCGCGAGAGCTTCGATGGCATGACGATTCAGATCTATGCACTGCTGCTCGATGCCGAGGCCCAGCAGGCGGTGAAACTTCCCGCCCACCTGGTCGAGAACGCCTTGCTGCACATCGAACGGTGTGCACATCGCGAGCGAACTTTCCTCACCACCACGGCCGAGTTCGAGGCTTCCGTGGTCTACGAGGGCGAGGTCCGCGACGAACACGAAGGCGTCGGGTTTCTCTGGCACCCGTGGGCTCTCGAAGGCTGCGTGAGACTTTTGGAAAGACACCAGCGCAGCCCGCTGCCACCGGAGCATCTAACGCGTGTCCGCCGTGCACGCGGCCACTTGGTACTGCTCGCCGGCAGCGACGACGCCTTGCGCGACGAGCGTCTGTTCGCGATCGCTGAAATGCTCTACGGCTTGGCCAGCGTTCAACTGTGATTTCGCGGCCGGCCAAGACGACCGGAGAGCGCACGCTTGAAAGAAGTCGAACACGCTACGGGAACCGTATGTACTCGACGGGCACTGCATCTGTGAGCCACACGCCGTTGGCGGATAAGAAGAATTGCTTGCCGTCCTGATGCATTTGTCCGCTGGCGATCGTCAGCACGATGGGTTTCCCGCGCCGCATGGCGACCTTGGATGCCGTCTCGCGATCGATCGAAAGGTGGACGTGGTTTCGCGAGCGCTTGAGCAACCCTTGCTGTCGGATCGACGCGAGAAACTGGTCCACCGTCCCGTGAAACAGTTGATCGGGAGGCGTGGCAGGGGACAGTTTCAAATCGACATGCGGCAGTGAATGACCTTGATTCGCGCGGATGCGCAGGCCATCGTCGCTCAAGGCGAAGCGTTGTTTATCGTTGGTTGCAACGACCTCGTGCAGGAGTTCTAGCGTGAGCGCATTGCCGTGTCGATTGGCGTTGGCGATTAAGTCGTTGATGTCGAGCCAGCCGTCCGGATCAAGCTGCATCCCGATGGCTTCCGGCTTGTGCCGCAGGACAAGGCTAAGAAACTTGCTGGCGGAAACGAGGTTCTTGTTCATGATTCATGGCGAACTTAAATATCTGTGGCACTTTCTATCATCACCAGACTATGACACTCGATCCACGTGGGCGGCTCGCATTTGTCGGCGAGCTTGCGGATCACGGGTTCGGGGACTGCCTGGCTGCGGGATTTGTTCTGGCGGAGCAGGCTCTGCAGTGGTGGTTCAAGGTAGACGATTTCGATGCGAGCATTGTAGTCGGCGAAGAGGTCGATCCAGCGGCTGCGAGTCTGACGTATCGTATTCGTAGCGTTGAAGGCGAACGACCGGCCGGCCCGGAGAAATTCTCGGCACCGCTCGCGGGCAAGTTGAGCGACCCGCCCCTGATCGTCAGTCGGTTCGACTCTGAGTTCTTCACGGACGTCGTCGAGAGAGACGACGGGAAGATCACTTCCATGCGTCGCCAGCCAATGGTCCTTGCCACCGCCCGGTAAGCCGGACATGACTGTCACGCAACAGGTGAAATCTTCGTGCGGCACATAATGCAAATTCGGTTCTCGTTGCCGAAAGAAAGTGAACCGGGCGTGATCGGTGGCGAATGGATACGGCTGGTCGTAACAGCCCAGTTCTTCCGCCTGTAATTTCCAGTAGTGCAAATTCTCCTCGGGGCGAGTCATCGAGTCTGTGTCTCGGCCGCGTGTGTCGGCCAAAGCGAACAGATAGAGCAAGCGATTGTTGACCAGCCACGACAGCCGAACGACTTCGTGCGCGGGCTCTGACCGTTCCACCAAGAACGCAGGCCGACCGTGGTATCGGACCAGCCGAGCAATCTCTTCACGAGTCTTCAGTTCGCAGCCGAGATCGCGAAGAATACCACGGGCGACATGCTCGCCTTTGACGGCGTGCTTGGGCGAAGTAATTCGACCCGTGTCGGGATCGGCCTGAGTCGTCAACGGCTTGGCGGCATCGTGAAACAAGGCCGTAAAGATCAGGACGGTCTGCTCGTGACGGGTCAGCGTTGCCCATTCATCAAGCTCGGCGAGTTGCTGACAGACTAGCTTGGTGTGGGTCCACACATCGCCTTCGCTGTGCCACTCGGCGTCCTGAGCGCATTGGGCCATCGCCTGACACCACGGCTGAGCCTCAGCCCACGCTAGGATGTCGTCGAGCGATGTGTGTGTTAGTTCATCCCAGTTCATGACCAGATATCCACACCGTCAGCAAGCTTGTTGGGCACCATCGCCTGATGCTGCCAATGCGTGCTTTGTTTGATCTTCTCAACGAATTCCGGCCGCACGAATTTCGCTCGGCCGGTTACGACGCCATTGGCTTCGGTTCGCAGGTATAGCCCTTCCATCAAATTGTCCGTGCGTTTCGTTTCCGGGTTTTCAAATTGGCTGTCAAAACGCGACGGGCCGATCAAGTTTTCGAGATCGGATCGCTTGACGGCGCCGCGGTGGAGGACCGGAACCGTTTCGATTCCAGTTCCTGCAAGCAGGTCCAATCGCCGCTGGAGACCGAGAAACGCTTCGGCCCGCTTGTCATAGACATCGAACTCAAAAAAGTAATGGGGCAGTTGCCCGTAGAAGATCGAATGTCGCGCGTACATCCATTCACCGAACAAAATGTAGCGGCGCTCCAAGCGTACTTCCAACGTGAACCGTTTGACCGCAGCCCACTGTTTGAACAGGTCGTACTGCGGGTGCATTCCCTGCGTAATCAAATGGCCCCGGCATTGTAAAACCAACTGGCCGTCATCCGAGAAATGAATCCCGACGTTCGTGCCGTCGATTTTCTCCTCGACGATCAGCGACTCATCGGCGCTGAACTTGTTGGACTCGGCCTCGCTCAGATGCTTATCGTCATCTGTGCCCGTCGAACCAAACAGGTGCGGAGTTCGAGGGTACTTGATGAAGTCACCGTGTGACGTACCCATCATGAAACTCCTTGTGCTTGGCATGGCGAGAGGATGGCCCGGACAATCTCGCCGTATTCGTTCTTCATCGGCAGATCGTATTCCGTCCGAGGCCAACAAAGACAACGGCTTCCATCTCAAACTCTCGTACACGAATCAAAAAGCCCGCACGGTCGACCTGAGCCGTGCGGGCTTGGATGTCAGTCTCTAAAAATAGTGCTCCCGGTTCACTCCGTCAAAAGCAGCCCTTCTTGAGACAACACTTCTTGAAGCGTTGGCCGGAACCACACGGACACAGATCATTGCGCCCGAGCTTCTCTTCCAACATCTTATCGCCGTGGACGATCCGCACTCCCCGCTTCACTTGTGATTCGGACGGAAATCCACGCCGCCGCTTGCTCATTGTCTCGAAAAAAACGGCTGGTCGTCAATATGCTCGTGTTTCGTCTGTGGCATGGCGCACCTTCCTTCCTGGTTACTGTTCTTCAGCGTAGACACGACGAGTGGGTGAAGGTTCGCGTTAGGTCAGTTCATCGGGCGCGATTACGTTGTGTTGAATCCCAGCATTCTGTACACAGGTCCGATGGTCATCAACCGTGGGGCGGGGCTTCCCGGGGCTTCCCGGATCGTGAACCGCCACACAGGTTCGTCTACTCCTGGAAGTAGTCGAGATGGTCGATCCACAATTCGCCAGTTTTCGAGTTATAAAGCCATCCGCTGTTTCCGGTAACGTCACTGCTCGTGGCCGGTGAGTTGGTAATCGCCGAGACAACGTCCGAGTTTGTCAGCGGATTTGTTGGAAGGGCAGAGAGATAGGGTCCGAAAGTGTACGAGGGACCGACGCCGATGTTGCCCTCTTTGTCAGTGCTACGCATCAATTCAACAAGCGAACTCGGCGGTACTCCGTGGTGGAAACACTTATACTCCTCAAGGATGGCCCGGAGACGACTAAGATTATATCTTGCCGTTATAACCTTCGATTCTTCAATGTTGCCAAGGAATTGCGGAATGATCGTGACGGCCAAGATCGCCATAATCACAACCACGATCAGTACTTCAACGAGGGTAAAGCCGATGGAACGTCGATTGTTCACGCGTTCTGCTCTTCGGTTGGGCTCATTTGGTTCCGTAATTCCACGACGAGAAAGCATACATCACGGCGCGCAAGGTGGCTGTTGATCGGAGGGGATCGAATCAAACTTCCGCGCCGATTTGACTTACGTCCGTTTCGCGAGTTTGTGTCGGCGTTTCGTGCATTTCCATTGATCGGGGCTGGCTCCGGTGGCTTCAATCAGGAGAAGGCGAAGAGTCAGGCCGGTTTTGACGGGGCGAACCGGAAAGGGTATTTTTAGAGACGAGTAACCGATGGAACTGACCATTCGACCCGCAACTGTTGCCGACGTTCAACTACTCGCTGAAATGAATCGCCAGCTTGCCGACGACGAGCGCAGCCGTAATTCAATGACGGTGGCTGCGCTCGCCGTTCGGATGGAAAAGTGGTTGAGCGAAGACTGAAAGGCGGTTCTGTTTGAGGAACGCTCCGCAGTCGTTGGCTATTCATCGATCAATAGACTGAACTTTTCCCGCATACTCGTCTTCTTAGGATCCAGCAGACACACAGCACAATCCATGCGTGAACGAGTCCACAACAGCCCGAATCTGATTTACGCCGCTGGAACCCAGGTCGTCACCATGAAGCCGGTGCAGGGTTCCAATGGCCGCATTGCGCACCCATCCGGCGCAGTCGGCGTGATCGTCAAGTCGCCGATGGATCGGCAGCACGCTTATCGAGTCCGCTTCACCGACGGGTTTGAGGCGGCGATTCAGCACGACAACTTGATGCTGCTGGCCGAGTACAAGCAGGGCAGCATCAACGACTCCAATCAAGTGCTGACGAACCACCGGCTGTTTGACCGTGTGATTTTCCGCTGTGTCATCGGCTCACGAGCATACGGTCTGGACGATGAAAGCTCGGACATCGACCGGCGGGGCATTTACTTGCCTCCGGCGGATCTGCATTGGTCGCTGTACGGCGTCCCCGAACAACTGGAGAACGACGAATCCCAGGAAGCATATTGGGAACTCCAAAAGTTTCTCATTCTTGCCCTCAAGGCCAATCCGAACGTGCTGGAATGTCTGTACACACCCATCGTCGAGAAGGCCACTCAGCTCGCCCAGGAACTGCTCGACATGAAAGCGTCGTTCCTGTCTCGAATCGTGTATCAGACGTACAACGGCTACGTCATGTCGCAATTCAAGAAAATGCAATCCGACATCCGCAACCAGGGTCAAGTGAAGTGGAAACACGTCATGCACCTGATCCGCCTGCTGTTGTCCGGCATTACGGTCCTGCGTGAATGTTTCGTTCCCGTTCAGGTTGGCGAGCATCGTGAAGCGCTGCTGTCGATCAAAGCGGGAGAGAGATCGTGGGACGAGGTAGAGGCGTGGCGGCGTGCGCTGCACAAGGAATTCGACGATGCCTTTGAAAAAACATCGCTTCCCGAAAAGCCGAACTACGAACGGGCCAACGAGTACTTGGTCAAGGCACGGCGGTTGGCGCTGGCGGAGGAGTTGCCGTGATCGAAAGTGAAAAGTTGCTGCGGCAAGTCGAATCGCATCCGTATCCGCTCGTGTTCGCCACGATCAGCGGGGCGCACTTGTACGGATTCCCGTCACCCGACTCAGATTACGATCTACGTGGCGTGCATCTGCTCCCATTGAACGAGGTTGTCGGATTGAATGTGGGTCAGGAGACGCTTGAGAAGTCGGGCGTGGAAGACGGCATCGAGCTTGACCTGGTAACCCATGACGCCAAAAAATTCTTCGGCCTCGTTTTGAAGAAGAACGGCTACGTGCTGGAACAGATTTTCTCGCCGCTAATCGTCCACACGACGCCCGAGCACGAAGAACTGAAGCAGATTGCTGCGACCTGCATCACTCGTCATCACTCGCACCACTACCTGGGTTTTGCCGAGACGCAATGGAAACTGTTCGGCAAGGACGAGCCGCCACGGGTCAAGCCGCTCCTTTATGTGTACCGAGTCCTGCTGACCGGGATTCACATGATGAAGACCGGAGAGGTCGAGGCGAATCTGGTGCGACTGAACGAGTCGGCCAAGTTGTCGTTCATCGAGGATTTGATCGCACAAAAACTGGCTGGCCCCGAAAAGTCGCAGTTGCCCAAATCCGATTTGGACTTTCACGAAGCTGAGTATCGTCGCCTGATTGCTGAACTTGAGGCAGCATCAGCGGCCTCGTCGTTACCGGAATCGCCGTTGGGCCAAGAAGCACTAAACGATCTGCTGGTCAGGCTGCGATTGAACGGAGTCGGCAAGTGAGGGAGATGAACATAAACGTCCGCCCCGAAACCCCTGCCGATCACGAACACATCCGTCAAGTCAACCGCCTCGCCTTCGGCCAGAATGAAGGCTCTGGAGCAGTACAACGCCAAGGAACAGCAAGCGGCTGCGTCACTTGCCGTCTTCGAGAAACGCATCCTGCCGATCTTCCAGTCGGCCAAGCCATCAAGTTGCTCGGAGTGCCATCTCAGCGGTGTCGATCTCAAGGAATACATCCGACCGACCCAGCAGGAAACATTCGTTTCGCTGGTCGGCACTGGCATGATCGACACGGAGAACCCGGACGAGTCGAAGATCCTTCGCTTCATCAAGCGGACATCTGAAACACCCAACCTCGTGACCGAAGAAGTGCGGAAGGAAGAGTTCGAGGCATTTCGGGCCTGGATTCGGGCGGCGGTTGCCGATCCGCAACTGCTGGCTGCGAAAGGTGCAGCACCAATCGGCCCACAGATTCCCGATACGGTCATTCGTCACGCTCGTCGGGATCGGGTGCTGGCTTCGTTCATCGACAACATTTGGACGGAGGTCGGTCGCTGCGCCGCCTGCCATTCGCCTGACCGCAATCAAAAACAAGTGAAGGAACGCTACACCAGCCGAATCGCCAGAACCGCGCCGAGGCGGTGGAGTTCGGAAATTGTGGTGATGCCGATTGATACAAGCCCCTTTACCTCGATCGTTTGATCTGCTACAAAACAGAGGTCATGGAGAATCCGTGACAAGCAGAGACAAGATGTAGTTTGAACCCGTTACGAATGTTCTTCTCTTCCCGCCCCATCTGCGTGCTTTCTCTGAAAGTGCCCGCTTCTCGGTTTTGTGGCTTTATCTGCTGTTCCCTTTTTTAGGGTCATGTTCTGTTGCATCGCAAGTGCAGCCGTGCGCCCAGGTTCGTTTTTTTCAAGGAGTGCAGAAATGCCACAAGGTAAGCTGAAGAGATTGGTCAAGGATCGAGGTTTTGGTTTTGTCGAGGACGGCCGCGGAGGCGATTTGTTCTTCCACCACTCGGAAATCCAAGGTGTCACTATCGAGGAACTGGATGAAGGTCAGGTGGTGGAGTACCAAGTTGGGCAAGGCAAAAAAGGGCCGTGTGCCACAAAACTCTGCCTCGTTGAGCAAGCGGTGTAGTTGACTCGCCGTTGCAAGCCAAAACATGTGACCGCCTCCAGCTCATCGAGCCGGGGGCGGTTTTCATTTGAGCATGGCGGCGCCGGTCACTTCCGAAACAGTCGCCCCATAAAACACCGCCAACTAGTGATTGCGTTTATAATTTGGCTGTCATGGACGAATGTGATCCGCGCTAACCAGGAGACCGATATGGTCACAGGGGCCAGTAGCGGCTGTCAAACCGCACAAGTCAAGAAGAACTGCACCCGCTGCGGGATGGACAAGCCGATCACCGAGTTTCGGCGGCGCTATGCAAATACCGAGCTTCGGCACAACCATTGTCGTCGCTGCTTCAATCTGGAAATGCGGCTCCGTACCTCGGCACGGCGCAGAGGGGCTGTGGACCGCTTTGTCCGATACGTGAACTCCATCGAAAAGTGTGAACAAATCGCGCGGCTATCAAGGGAGATTGAAAGGCAACTCGGTGGCCCGGAAGCGTTCGGCATTGTCTGGGAAGGATGTCTGTGGGCGGCTGTGGAGGCCAGTCAGTTCAATGTGGCCTTCAAGTATCTCTTCGCTTATCGGAAGTTGAAGTGCGCTCACCGGATTTGATAAAGGACTTTGCAGGACTCCGACAGAGACGCCGATGGGAGTCGAACCCACTTCGACCGGGTTGCAGCCGGTTGCCGTGCCGTCTGGCTCCAGCGTCAGTTGTTCAAGTGCCCTTGCTGGGAATCGAACCCAGACTTCGACCTTCGCAGAGTCGCGTGCGTTCCGGCACACTCCAAGGACATTCCTACTTTCAGTTCCTCACCGAGGAGTCGAACCCCGTCTTGCGGTTCCGAAGACCGCCGTGCGTCCATCACACTCGCAAGGCATCACTCTGTTTCAGTAGCCCGTTCAGGAATCGAACCTGATCCAACAGCTTCGGAAGCTGACATGCTGTCCGGCACACCCACGGGCCAATTGAAGCTATCAGCGGTCAGCTTTCAGCGATTAGCTAAGAGCTGAGAGCTGACCGCTCCCAAGAGCCGACGACTGGATTCGCACCAGCATCAACCGGTTTACAAAACCGGCGCCTTTCTCAGTCGAGCCACGTCGGCATCAAGCAGGAGTGCAAGGAGTCGAACCCTGCTGAGCGGTTTTGGAGGCCACTTGCTTCCCAGAAGCACACTCCCGTGAAAACATGCTCCCGGCACTGGAACCGGGAGCGATGGTTGTCAATTACTTCGCCAGCTCGACGTTCCAGTACGCCTCGCTGATGAACTTCGACCAGCTTTCAATCCGCA
>JBGTKH010000130.1:0-9052 GCA_041744735.1 Pirellulaceae bacterium
ACGCGGCGTTTCTCGAGTTGCATGTTCAGCGCCAGTCCGCGGATTTCATTGGTCAACACGTCGAAGCTGGCGGGCGTGCCGGCTTCCAGCGTGTTTTCGCCCTTCACCATCGATTCGTAAATCTTGGTGCGACCTTCGACGTCGTCGCTCTTGACCGTCAACAGCTCTTGCAGGATGTAAGCGGCCCCGTACGCTTCCAGCGCCCAAACTTCCATTTCTCCGAAGCGCTGACCGCCAAAGCGGGCCTTGCCACCCAGCGGCTGCTGCGTGATGAGCGAGTAGGGGCCTGTGCTGCGAGCATGCACCTTGTCGTCTACCAAGTGATGCAGCTTGAGCATGTAGATGTAGCCCACGGTCGTCTCTTGCTCCAGCGGTTCGCCCGTGCGGCCGTCGAGCAATTGAATCTTGCCGTGCTTGGGCAAGCCCGCTTCGGCCAAGCAACCGTTGATCACCTCTTCCGACGCACCTTCAAAAACGGGGGTGACGGCTTGGAAGCCCAGCTTCGCGCCGGCCCAACCTAAGTGCGTTTCCAGAATCTGGCCCACGTTCATACGACTGGGAACGCCCAGCGGATTCAGTAGAATCTGCAGTGGCGTGCCGTCCGGCAGATAAGGCATGTCTTCGACGGGCAAGATCTTCGCGATCACACCCTTGTTTCCGTGACGGCCGGCCATCTTGTCGCCGACGGAAATGACTCGCTTGGTGGCGATGTAAACCTTGACCATCTGCAACACGCCGCTGCGCAGTTCGTCGCCGCGTTTCATGCTGTTCAGCTTGCGATCGCGGTCGTCGATGGCGGCTTCGATGTTCGGCCAGCGGGATTTGTAGGTGCTCTCGACCTGCGCGATCAACTCCTCGCTGCGCATGTGAGACGTGACCGATTGCAGGCGGAACTGCGTGGCCCGTTCGGCGACGTACTTGGCATCTTGGTCTTTCGCCAGCGGCGTGCCGTCTTCGTCAGTCAGCGTGCGGCTGAGCGTCTTTTCCATCTCGGCGATCATCTCGCCGAAGACGTCCGCGATCCGCTTGTTACCTTCAGTTTCGACGTCCTTCAGTTCCTTTTCGAACTTCTTGCGTTCGTCTTCCGACAAGCTCATGCGACGAGAGAATTTCTGCGTTTCGATCACAATGCCTTCGATGCCGGAGGGGACTTCCAGCGAATCGTTCTTCACATCTTCGCCGGCGCGGCCGAAGATCGCGTGCAGCAGCTTTTCCTCGGGCGTTAATTCAGTCTTCGACTTCGGCGAGACTTTGCCCACGAGAATGTCGCCCGGATGCACCATCGTGCCAACTCGCACGATGCCGTTTTCATCCAAGTTTCGCAGCGCCTTTTCGCTGACGTTGGGAATGTCACGAGTGAACTCTTCGCGGCCCAGCTTCGTTTCGCGAATCTCGACGTCGAACTCTTCGATGTGCAGCGACGTGTAGGTGTCGTTCTTGACTAACTCTTCGCTGATGATGATGGCGTCCTCGAAGTTGAAGCCGTCGAAGGCCATGAAGCCCACCAAGACGTTGCGGCCCAAGGCCAACTCGCCTAGATACGTTGCGGCACCGTCCGCGAGCACCTGCCCGCGCTCAACCTTGTCGCCGAGATTGATGATCGGCTTTTGATTCAAGCAGGTGCGTTCGTTCAAGCCCACGAATTTCTTGAGATCGTAAACGTCACTGCCGATTTCAATCCGGTGGGCATCGACGTACGTAATCTTGCCGGCGCGGCGGGCGCGAATGACCATGCTCGAATTGCGGGCCACGTCCTTTTCCATGCCGGTGGCCACAATCGGCGGCTCGGTGACCAAGAGCGGCACCGCTTGCCGCTGCATGTTCGAGCCCATCAACGCGCGGTTGGCGTCGTCGTGTTCGAGGAACGGAATCAAACCGGCGGACACGCCCACCATCTGGCTCGGCGCCACGTCCATGTACTTAACCTGTTCGGGCAGCACTAACTCAAAGTCCGAACGATAGCGGGCGATAATATTGCCGGCCATTTGTTTGCTGCCGACCAGTTTGCCGTGTTCCACCTCGGTGTCGGCCGGCGCGACGAAGGCTTCGTTCTCTTCATCCGCGCGCAGCCAGACCACTTGATCGCTCAGCTTGCCCTTCTCGACGACTCGATAGGGTGTGACGAGGAAGCCATAGTCATCCACGCCGGCGTATATCGCCAAGCTGGAAATCAAGCCGATGTTCGTACCTTCAGGCGTTTCGATCGGGCAGATACGGCCGTAGTGCGAAATATGCACGTCGCGGACTTCAAAGCCGGCGCGCTTGCGGTTCAAACCGCCGGGACCCAACGCCGACAATCGCCGCTCGTGTGTAAGCTGCGACAGGGGATTCGTCTGATCCACGACCTGCGACAGCTCGCCGCGGCCAAAGAAATACTCGATTGCCGCCGAGATGCTCTTGGGGTTAATCAAACTGCGGGGCGTCATGTCCTCGACGTCCTTCAGGCTCATCCGCTCCTGCACCGTGCGGCGCAGCTTCAGAAAGCCTTTGCGCATTTCGTCGGACGCCAATTCTTCGATCGTCCGCAGCCGGCGGTTGCCCAAGTGGTCGATGTCGTCGATCTCCGCCTCGCCGGAGGACCCGGCCAACTCCAGCAGATACTTGATGGCCGCGATCAAATCGTCCGGCCGCAGACTCATTTCCTTTTCCGGCACATTCAGCCGAAGCTTGCGATTCAGTCGAAAACGGCCAACACGACCTAGGCGATAGCGGTTGACGTCGTAGAATTTTTCTTGGAACAGCGTCTTGGCCTTTTCCAATTGTGGAGGGTTGCCGGGCCGCAGCCGCTGATAGATCCGCAGCAGCGCCTCTTCATGACTCGACGTGGTGTCTTCCGCCAAACAGTTCAGCACCAGCGGCACCTTGGGCGGGGCCATGACCTCGACCTTTTTGATGTCCGACGTACAGATCAACTCGGCCGCATTCTTGGTGATCTTTTGACCGGCCTCGACGATCACTTCGCCGGCTCGCTGACTGGTCGGCGGATAGACGATGTCGTCGACGGCGATCTTGTTTTCGATTTTCGTGACACTGCGACCGTCGACAATTTTCTCCGACGACGTTTCGTAAAAGGCCTGCAAGATTTCGGTATCGGTCCCGTACTTTGGATCCATCGCACGCAGCAGCGTGACGGCCGGGAATTTGCCGCTCTGGTCAATGCGAACCGACAGCGTTTCCTTTTTGGTAACGTTCAGTTCAATCCAACTTCCGCGTTCGGGAATCACGCGGCAGCTTGGCAGCTTGCGGTCCGAAGTGGTGTCTTCCTCCATCACGAAATCCACGCCCGGGCTACGGTGCAACTGGCTGACCACCACGCGCTCGGCGCCGTTGATGATGAACTCGCCGCCGCCGAGCATGATCGGCACGTCCCCCAGATACACTTCCTCTTCGATCGGCTGTTCTTTGGTCAACTGCAACCACACGCGGAACGGCCGGCCGTAGGTCAACCGCAACTGGCGGCACTCGTCGGGCGTGTAGCGCGGCTTGCCTAGTTCGTACTTCAGGTACTTCAGGCTGATCTGCTTGTCGTAACTTTCGATCGGGAAGATTTCGCGCAAAACGCCTTCCAAACCTTGATCCTTGCGCTTTTCCAGCGGCACGTCGGTTTGCAGGAACGCCTCGTAGCTTTTCGTTTGGATCTGCGTGAGGTCAGGCGTTTCATAGTGCTCTCGACCGCTGCCGAATCGACGGACTTCTTTGGGTTGCAGGCGTCGTTGAGCTGTGGTAGCCATAGGCGCGTGGCTCCTTGGTAAGAGAGAGTGCGGCTGTGCGGAATGCTTCGTTCATCGAGCAACCGATGGCAAGACCTTGTCGCGGGGCGGCGGATGGACTTGCTATCGAGTGCTCGTGATATCACCATGACCGATTAGGAACGTACCGCTTCCCCGGAAAGTTGCGGCGGTCGGTCGTCCGCCGCGCGGGGCTTGGGCGCGCACCTTCTCCACAGGTGCAAAGAGCACGGACCAGCGCGGAACCCGAAGTACGTTCAGAGTCAAGCTTGATCTACCCGCACCGCCGCGCGGCAACCGCAAACGGCGATGCTCTACGTTTTGGAAAGCCTGGTTACTTGATCTCGATCGATGCGCCGGCTTCTTCCAACTTGGCCTTGAGCTTCTCGGCTTCATCCTTGGGCAGCTTCTCCTTGATCGTCGCGGGCACGCTTTCGACCACTTTCTTGGCCTCCATCAGCGTATTTCCCATCACTTCCTTGACGACCTTGACCACGTTCAGCTTTTTGTCGCCGAAGCCGGTCAACACGACGTCGAATTCGGTTTGCACGGGTGGGGCGGGACCGGCACCGTCCGTCGGCGCGACGACCATCATCCCCCCGCCGCCTGCGGCAGGTTCGATTCCATACTCATCCTTCAGATAATCGCTGAGCTCTTTGGCCTGCTTCAATGTCAGGCCGCTGATCTTGTCACCGAGATCTTTGAGTTCAGGAGCGATAGTGGCAGTTGCTTCAGACATCGCAGAAACGATCCTTTCTCACTAAGCATCGACACAGCTTGCGGGAGTGTGCGATGCAAGGGGAACCCTTCAAATGTTACTGTACCGTTTATCCGTTTCCTCGGTCACGTCCCGAGGTTGTTCGCTGTTCCGATGTAGGACGGATTGCCAATCCGTCCGTCCCACGTTTGGGTCGCAGGACGGATTGGCAATCCGTCCTACATAATTCCACGTCATTCGCTTGGCGTTTCGGCGGCGGTTTCTTCGTCGCCTCCTTCTTCACCCTTACTCTTCTTTTCGATCTGGCTGGCCAACGCGCCGCCCGGACCGATCAATTGCGACGCCAGTTTCGCACCCGGCGAGAGGATCTGGCCCATCAAGATGCTCAATTGCTGCTGGCGGTTCGGCCACTTACTGATCTCTTTGACCTTGTCCGGCGACAGTTGTTCGCCGTCCATCACGCCGCCGCGAGTCTCAAATTTGGAGAACGCACCCTTCTTGTCGATCTCCGTGATCTCTTTGACCAGCGAGATGAAATCCTCGGCGCCCCACACGACCGCGGTGGTTCCTTCCACTCCTTTAAAGGCGGCGGATAGCGGTGTGCCTTCGGTGGCGCGCTTAATCAGGCTGTTCTTCACGACCATCAAGCTGATGTTCTTCTCGCGCAGCTCCTTGCGCAGGACATATGTTTTGCCGGCATCCAAGCCGATCACGTTGACCAGCAGCGCGTCGTTCACGCCGCTCAAGCGGCGTGACAAATCATCAGCAATCAGACCTTTTACATATTTGCTCATCTTGGTTCACTCTAAGCAGCAATGCGAATTCCGGGGCTCATCGTCGCGGCAATTGTCACGCCCTTGACATACGTGCCCTTCACAGCAGTCGGCTTCAATCCCATGACGAAGTCCAGGAAAGCTTGAATATTCTCGGCCAATTTTTGTGCGTCGAAGCTCATCCGCCCGACGACCGCGTGCACGTTGCCGCCGGCGTCGTTGCGGAACTCCACCTTTCCCGCTTTGTACTCGCGGATGACCTTGGCCACATCGGGCGTCACAGTTCCGGCACGCGGCGACGGCATCAGGCCGCGCGGACCCAACACCTTGCCCAACGGCCCGACCAAACCCATCATGTCCGGCGCGGCGATACACACGTCGAACTCCAACCAGCCACCCTTGATCTTTTCCGCCAAGTCTTCTTGACCAACGAGGTCGGCGCCAGCCTCTGTCGCCACTTTCACCAAATCTCCCTTGGCGAAGACGACCACTCGCTGTGTCTTACCGATGCCATGCGGCAGCACGACCGAACCGCGCACGATCTGGTCCGCTTGCTTGGGATCAACGCCCAAATGCATGTGGATCTCGACGGCCTGGTCGAACTTCGTCGCTTTAAAGGTCTTCAGTATTTCTACAGCTTTCGCCAACGGCAGCGGGTCCGCGGACGGGACTTTGCCAGCCATTGCTCGATATCGTTTCGATTGTTTTGCCATGATTGTGAACGTCTGTGATTCAGGGACTTATGACATTAGCCTTCGACTTCGATCCCCATGCTGCGGGCCGTGCCTTCAATCATGCGGCGAGCGTGCTCGACGTCGCGGGCATTTAGATCGGCAACCTTCTTGCGGCAGATGTCTTCGATCTGGGCGCGATTCACCTTGCCGACCTTTTCCTTGTTCGGCACGCCGGAGCCTTTGGCGATCCCGGCCGCTTGCTTTAGCAGCGCGGCGGCCGGCGGGCTCTTAGTGATGAATTCGAAACTGCGATCGTTAAAAACACTCACCACGACGGGAATCGGCGTGCCGTTGTATTCCTTCGTGCGGTCGTTGAACTGCTGCACGAACTGACCAAGGTTAATACCGAACTTACCCAGCGAGGTACCGACCGGCGGCGCCGGCGTGGCCTGCCCGCCTGGGATTTGAAACTTCGCTTGTCCAACCAGTTGCTTTGCCATCTTGATTCGCTTTATTCGTCTATGCCGCCGCGACCTTGCGTCACACGGCTTCCACTTGCCAATGTTCCAATTCGACCGGTGTTGAGCGGCCGAAAATGTTGATCATCACCGTGATCCTGCCGTTTGCCTCGTCGATCGATTCCACGTCCCCTTCAAAATTCTGGAAGTAACCTTCCTTTACCCGCACGCGATCACTCGGCTTGAACGGGATCGTCGTCTTGATTTGCCCACCGTGGTCTTCGTCCGGCTTGCTCGACTGCAGGATGCGTTCGATGTCGCGAGTTTCCATCGGCGAGGGACGCCCGGCCGACCCGGTGAAGTCGCCGATGCCCGGCGTTTCCCGCACCAGAAACCACGTGTCGTCGTTGATCGCCATGTTCACCATGATGTAGCCGGGGTAGAGCTTGCGCTTGACAACCCGCCGCTTGCCGCTCTTGTTGAATTCCGCTACGTCTTCGGTCGGCACGACGATTTCTCCGAAGAAGCGTTCCAGTCCCGCCACCTTCACACGGCGCTGCAGTGCGTCGCTGATTGATTCCTCTCGATTCACTTGAACCTTGAGGATGTACCAATCCTTTTTCAGTTCTTCCTCGGATTCAGTTTCATCGATCAGCTCCAACGGCTGCACGTCGTAATCGACTTCTTCCTCTTCCTCCTGGACTTCTTCCTCTTCCTCCGCCGCATCTTCGGGGGGCAATTCGTCGGCAGGCTGATCTACATGCGGCTGAACCTCCCCGCTCGCAGCAACACCAGCGACCAGATCAACGTCTTTCACTTGAGGCGGGGCAGCGGAATCTTCGACGACCTTCGCGGGCTCCGGTTCGGCGGACGTGCCGTGGTCAGGCGCTGCGGCATCCTGGCCGCTGTGACCGCTGGAAGATTCAGCGCGAGGCACGAGTGCGTCACCCACAGTATCCTGCGGGATGTGTGCCGGGTCCGCCGAACTGTTCGGCTCAATGCTCACGCTTACTCCCCCCATAAACCTATTCGCCCGGCGATCACCGCCGAGTCATGCGGCCACCAATCGGCCGCTCACTGATTACCCGTGTGCAGAATCCCCAACCACTGGAACAACGTTCTCCAAATGATGTCGTAACCAAACAACACCATGGCGAGCGCGAATATTACAAAAATGACCACCAGCGAACTGCGGTAGAGTTCGCCTTTGGACGGCCATGACACCTTGTTCATTTCGGCCTCGACCGCGATTAGGAAATCGGCGAATCGAGGCAGGTTCACAACGCGAAAACTTCCCCAACACCCAAGCAGAATCAACATTCCCGGAATCAAGTACTGCAATGACGGATAGTCCCGCAGCCAGGGGCTGATGGACAGCATTTGCTGGAGCCGCCAAGCCGCCAAAACGAAGGCCACAGCCATGACGGCAAACGTCACTTGGCGTGTGATGCGGCCTTGCGTTTTTTTGTAAATGCCGGTCTGTACCAACTCCTGGAAAAACGAGTTCACGGGGATGCTTTTTCCTTGCGACATCGAGAGCCTCCGCGGTCCGTGCGGCCACTGTCGGCACCACGCCGAATCCGTTACTGCGCCAGTTGCCTCCGACCGCCGGCTGCAACTCAACACACGTCAACTGTCTTCCGCCTCGCACCGAGAGGCCGATTGCTCTACGTCAATCGCCTCTCAGCACGGGTTAATGGCAGGGGCGGCGGGAATTGAACTCGCAACCTCTGGTTTTGGAGACCAGCGCTCTGCCAATTGAGCTACACCCCTATGTGCTCAACGTCCTTACTGCAGGATTTTGGTCACGACGCCCGAACCCACCGTTCGGCCGCCCTCGCGAATCGCAAAGCGGACGCCGTCGTCCATCGCGATCGGCTTGTGCAACTCGACGCTCAACCTCACATTATCGCCGGGCATGCACATTTCTGCGCCGACCAAGTTCGCCGTGCCGGTCACGTCCGTCGTGCGGAAGTAGAACTGCGGGCGATATCCACTGAAAAACGGCGTGTGACGGCCGCCTTCGTCTTTCGACAAGCAGTACACTTCGGCTTCGAACTTCGTGTGCGGCGTGATCGATCCGGGCTTGGCCAGCACTTGGCCGCGCTCGATTTCCTCGCGCTTGACACCGCGAAGCAGGCACCCGACGTTGTCGCCGGCGCGGCCTTCATCGAGCATCTTCTTGAACATTTCAACGCCCGTGCAGACCGTCTTGGTCGGCTTCTCGTGCAAGCCGATAATCTCGACTTCCTCGCCGACCTTGACCTTGCCGCGTTCAATACGACCGGTGGCCACGGTACCGCGGCCTTCGATCGAGAAAACGTCTTCGATGGCCATCAGGAACGGCTTGTCCTCTTCGCGGACAGGTTCCGGGATATAGCTGTCGATGGCGTCCATCAGCTCGCCGATGCACTTGCCGGCTTCGGGATCCGAAGCGTTCTGATACGCCGGCAGGCTGCTGCCGCGGATGATCGGTACTTCGTCGCCCGGAAACCCGTACTTGTCGAGCAACTCGCGAATTTCGATCTCCACGAGGTCCAACAATTCCGGATCGTCCACGAGGTCGATCTTGTTCATGAACACAACCAGCGCCGGCACGTCCACTTGGCGGGCCAACAGCACGTGTTCCTTGGTCTGCGGCATCGGGCCGTCAGCCGCCGAGACCACCAGGATCGCGCCATCCATCTGAGCAGCGCCCGTG